>USIG01000022.1 GCA_900554685.1 uncultured Cryptobacterium sp. | reverse complement strand
ATTTCCCTCTTATAGATGCTTTTGCGCCCCTCCCTGCAGCCGCAACGGAGGCTCGCGCTCATCAAGATTCCGTGCAACGCCTCAATGAATTGCCTTCCGTGGACACTAAGCCTCTTGCAAAAATATCCGCAAAGCCTCGTATCCTCAAAGAAAGCCCCGCATGCGCCGAAAATCCTTCATCAGAGAACCAAAGTACAGATCATCTCTCAAACCCCGAAAGACCTCGCATTCAAGAAATCAGATTAGAAAAGGTAAGCTTCTCGTATCCCCAAACGAAGCGTCTTCTTCTTGATAATTTCTCGCTTTCCCTCCCTGCTCAAGAAAAGGTTGCCATCTTGGGCAAAAGTGGCGCAGGCAAATCAACTCTTGCTTCGCTTATCCGAGGAGATTTAGCACCTACCGAAGGCAAAGTGCTCCTTATCGATTCCGAAGGAAATCAGATTGCTCCGAGCGAACTTCACACCGATGCTTCCCGTTATTTCGGAGTAATTCAGCAGCGCACTTACGTATTCAACACGACACTGCGCGATAACCTTTTAATAGGAAACCCTCATGCAAACGACGAGCTCCTTACTGAGATTCTTCAAAAAGTAGGGCTTTCTTCCCTTCTTGAACGATTGCCTCAAGGTCTTGATACGATTGTTGATGAAGCCGGTCTTCGTTTTTCTGGCGGAGAACGTCATCGCGTTGCGCTTGCCCGCGTTTTGCTGCAAGACGCTCCCATTGTCATACTGGATGAGCCCATGGTGGGTCTTGACCCTCTCACTGAACAGCAGGTTTTAGATTCAATCTTTTCAACGCTCAAAGGCAAAACGATTCTGATGATCACTCATCATCTGCAAGGAGTAAGCGCTATGGATCGCGTTCTTTTCTTAGAAAAAGGCCGCCTAAAACTAGACGGCCATCCACAGGATCTTGCACACCATAACAGTTATTTCCAACAGCTTCTATCGCTTGAGCAGGGCATGGTTTTCGCCTAAGAGCAAGCTTTGCTCTACTTGTCTTCCTCTTCTTCCTCGGGGAGCTCGATATGTTCGATAAGCACGCTGATCTTGTCAATGCGGTAACCGTCCATGATATTGATAACGAGTGTGAACTTCTTATCGTCATGAACCAGCTCGTATTGGTCTCCCTCTTCGGGAATCTTATCGAGCAGGTCAAGCATCAAACCACCCGCTGTTTCGTAATCATAAACAGGAACAGGCTCGAACCCTAAGAACTCGACAAATTGATCTACCGGAAGCGATCCATCCACCACATACTGATTTTCGCGAACTTTAAGAATTTCGTCTTGGTCATCATGCAGGTATTCGTCTTCCATTCGACCAATAATCTGTTCGACAACATCGCTCATGGTAACGATGCCCGATGTACCACCATGTTCATCAACAACAACGGCAATCTTGGTATGCTTTGCCTGCAGCATCTGCATCAATTTCGAAATTGACAAACTTTCAGGAACGGCCTGAATCGTGCGAATGCGAAGATCCTTCATAGAAGATCCCTCGGGCAGCAGGTAAGCATCCTTGATGTGCACAAAGCCAATAATGTTGTCCTTATCCTCTTTGTAAACGGGATAACGCGTGAACTTATTGGCACCCATGATCTCGAGGTTTGTTGCAAGATCATCATCCAAATCAATCGCAACCACTTCAGTACGAGGTGTCATGATCGATTCGGCATCCTTGTCATCAAGATCGAAGATATTATCCAGATACTGATACTGATCCTGCTCGATAGAACCTGATTCGGCGCTTTCTTCCAACAGGATTTTGATTTCCTCTTCCGTATAAGCATCATGTTCTTTTGAAGTATCATGGCCTGTCAAACGCATAATGCCATTGGTAAGCGTGTTGAATAGCCACATGATAGGAAAGGTCATCATGTAAAACGCATGAAGAGGAGCTGCGGTATGAAGCGCATAGCTTTCGGTATTCAAGATAGCCATCGACTTCGGTACCAACTCACCTATCACAACATGTAAGGCAGTCATAATAAAGTAACCAATAGCAACCGAAATAGCCGTTACCGCTGCGTCAGGCAAGCCAAGTGCAACAAAAACTGGATGGAACAAAGCAGAGATTGCCGGTTCGCCCAACCAACCCAAAGCCAAAGAGGCAAGGGTAATACCCAACTGGCAGGCAGACAGATAGGCGTTTACATTATCGGCAATATGAGCAGCACGCTTTGCTCCCGGTTTCCCCTCTTCGACAAGAAGTTCAACCTGCGATTTACGAACACGCACCAAAGAAAATTCCGCTATAACAAAAAAGGCATTCATCAACAAAAAGAAAACCACTAATAATAAACTGACCCAAATCGGCATGTAGTATCCGTTCCTTTCAATAAGCCGCGAAAATTCCAAAATCTTTATCGGAGCTCTTACACAGCCATCTCCCCCTTGAGGGGCAAAACTACCTTCGCGCTTATCGGTAAGGTACGCCAAGCACGGTAAACTTTATTACAAGCATAAGAAAACGCAGTCATGTCGCACCAAGACATAGACCGCGTTGGATCACTTACTACATAGATATGATTAATTGAGCGTTTTCGTGTCGAACAACATCGACCGCCGCCGTCGGAATCGTTCACGACAGCTAAATCTCCTCTTCTGGAACAGCCTTTTGCTGGTTCCCTCGCGTACCTTTTAGTTGATTAAACGCGAACGCGTTACAACTTACTGATACATCATGGTATCAATGCCTGAATCTTTGTCAATTAGATAAGCCCCAGATAAGCGCTCTTCACAAAGCAAGCGCAACTCAATAACCCCTGAAAGGCGCTTTGCGGAAAATATCCAGCCCCTCCCCCTCAGAGCAGCCCTACGAACGAAGCCTAAAAAGCTCTTTAGCGAGGGTGACCACTTGGTCTCGGTGGCTCGCGCTATCAGGCGCGCTTGTCATAATTGACATCAGATACGTATGCCCGCCACACTCAATAAGACCCGCGTCACAAAGTCCACTAAAGCGAGGACTCGAAGCAATCCATCCTGCCTTGTTCATCACAACAACGCTCTTACTACTCGATTCCCCGATAGTCTCTTCAAAGCTGTTTTCCTGCTCACCTGCACCAGAGTCGCGCTGTACCTCATCGCCCGAGGCCACTACCACTGTTACGCCATCGCGAATAAACGAGACATTTGTTTGCGTATAGAGCTCACGCAAGTGAGAAGCGGCATCTGTACCACTCTGCAAATAGCGATACGTATGCAACCAGAACAGAGCCGATTCGCGCGCTGAATACCGAGGGAAATGCGTATCGTGCACAATATCGGAACTGACGCCACATGATTCAACCCAGCGAGCAAATCCCGCCCCATCATAAGAGTTTCTCAGCGTTGAAAAGGCGTTGTTATCGGAATAGCGAATAGAGTCATCCATGAGGCTCACTGCTGAAGCTGACAAGCCCGACTCACCATCAGCTAGCTGTTCGCTCAGGTAGGCAGCGTACACCCCTTTGAATGAACTGGCTCCATAAATACGCGTGTCCAGGTTATAAGCAACTCCCTCACCTGAATTGAGGTCCACGAAAAAACAGCCAACTTCATACCCTTGAGATTCCATAGAACGAATCGCAGCGGTAAGGCTGTCCAAGCTGGCACTTTCATCGGTTTGAGCAGCGCGTGATTCACCCGTTGTCGGAGCGTCCAAGCTTGATGCTCCCTCAACAAGAGAAATGTTCTCAGGAGCTCCCTCGGCACTTGGTATGTTCTGCAAAGCCGATGAGGTAATAAACAGACTTGACACCACTTGCTGAATAGAAGTTAGACCCACCTGAGCCACCATGCCACTTCCTTCTTCAACGCAAGGAGCGCTCTTTTGACGCGTGGTACCGAATCCTAATTGTTTGGCAATAGTTGAAGCATTTGGGTTTTCCGAAACAAGGGGATTTTCACTGAAGCGAACCTGGGAATCTTCGAGAAAGTGCTTTTCTGCTAGACCCCCTAAAGCATTCGACGTATCCGCTGCGCCTAAGAATTTCTCCGCAGTCGTAATCTGAGCTGACGACGATCTATCGACGCACGTATTCGAAACAGCCACGCTCACACAAAAAAGAGCCAAAACACACAGGGCCACTCCCCAAACCCACGGACGCAAGGTGCTAATGGTCCGCATAGCCTGCAGACGCAAAATGTCTGCCGCTTGTGTTACCCACGGGCGCAAGATGCTAGCCATTTGTGTAGCCCGCAAGCACAAGATACTTACAGCCTGCCTGACCCACGAGCGCAAAGCACCGAGACTTCGGACAATCCGAGGACGCAAAGTAGCAATAATTTGTTTGAGGGGAGTTCTTGTCATATCAAAAATAATACCGCGCTAAAAAGTTCCTCCTTGAAGTTTAAGGAGAAAGTACGTAAAACATCGGGCAAAATCTTTCTTACCAAATTCTTTCTTACCCTAACAAACGCCTCTTACTTCTCCTTAATTCAACATTGTGTTCGTTTTTTCTTTTCGCCGAGCCATTCCCGCTTGGCGACACCTCGACAGATAGAATAGGAGGTTAGACAAACAAGTGGCGACATAAGGAGGGACATGGATCAGGCAACAGTACTTGAGCGCTCATCATCTGCAGAAGTGCCAGAGCGCACTCATATCAGAGAGAGCTTTACAAAGTTGGTCTGGATATTTCTTCTTATGTCGGTTGTTGGGCTTATTGGTGAAACCCTTCAGCACTATATTGCATTTAACGAATGGGAGAGTCGCCCTGGATTTATTTGGGGGCCGCTTTCTCCTATCTATGGCACCGCTGCTGTTCTGCTTACGATTGTTCTTGAGCCCTTCCAAAAGAAAAACCCGCTTCTTCTTATTGCAATAGGAGCCCTTGTTGGCGGAGGCCTTGAATACTTTGCCAGCTGGGCGATGGAAACATTCGGAGGCATCGTAGCGTGGAGCTACCTTAATAATCCTTTTAATTTCGATGGTCGGACTGACTTATTCCATGCACTTGTATGGGGAACCCTTGGTATGCTGTGGGTAAAAATAGGTCTTCCCCTTTGTGAAAAGGGTTTTTCCTTGATGAATCTCAAAAGCAAACTTGTCCGTTTTGTAACTGCTGCCCTTGCGGTATTTCTTATTCTGGATATCGTAATGACCATTTGTGTTTTGGTACGCACCGACGATAGGGCAAGCGGCGTTCCTCCACAAAACGCCTTCGAACAATATATCGATTACGCTTACCCTACCGAAATGCTCCAAAAACGCTTTCACAATATGGGCGGATTAGGAATGTAGCAGCATTTGATGCTTTCCTAGTCTTCGTACCAATCTGCAGCGTCTTCCAATAATTCAACAATAGGAAGCCCCTGAGGACACATTGCCTCGCAGTTACCGCACTGAGTGCATTGCGACGCGTAGCCATCTTTAGCCTGCCAATCATACAAGCCCTTTACAAAGGCGCGATCTTCGGTCATCTTCTCCAAATTCATCAGGCTCATAATTTCAGGAATTTTAACCCCTGCAGGGCAATCCTTAGCACAGTAGCGACAATTAGTGCAGTCGATCATACCCACACTTCGAAGTGCTTCGAGTGCCTCTGACAATACCTTACGATCGTCAGATGTAAGAGGTTGTGCCTTCTTCCATTCAGCAACATTTTCTTTGACCTGGTCTAAGGTAGACATGCCCGACAAAACCGAAATCACGTTAGGCAAGAAATAGCAGAAACGATAAGCCCACGATACGGCACTCAAAGAAGGCTCAGCAGCTTTTAAGATTTGCATGCCGCGCTCTGGTAAATTAGCCAAACGGCCACCACGAGCAGGCTCCATAATAACAACAGGAACCCCATGTTTTTCAGCTACTTCCATACAACGACGAGCTTCAACCACAGGATCTTCCCAGTCAAGATAGTTAACCTGAAGCTGGACGAAATCCATAGTAGGATGCTCGGTCAAGAGCTTATCTAGGGTATCTGCCCCATCATGTATGGAAAATCCGAGGTGCTTAATAATGCCTTCGTCCTTCTTTTGCTGGGCCCATTCCCACATGCCATATTCATCAAACTTGGCAGTACGCACACCACCTACATTGTGAAGAAGGTAGAAATCAACATAGTCGACGCCTAAACGCTCAAGGGAGGTATCAAGACAGGCTTTTGCGGATTCAGCATCAGGCTGAGCCCATGCCAGACATTTGGTAGCAATGGTGAAAGATTCACGAGGATAACGCTTTACCAGCGCTTCACGTACCGCAACCTCCGATGCTCCCTCATGATATACATAAGCCGTATCGAAATACGTTCCGCCTGCTTCCATAAAGGTATCCACCATCGCCTTAAACTGATCAAGGTCGATCGAAGTTTGATCATTGGGATCCGTCAAGGGAAGACGCATGCAGCCAAAACCAAGCTTTGGCGTATCAAGAAGATTTGTCATTTTTCGGGCTCCTTGCTTCTCTAGTTTCCACCGAGACAAACAGCACTAATTGCCTCCTGCGTCATGGCTTGCAAGGCTAAGCTTTTACAAGATCTCTTTTGCAAGCCTTCGCAAGAGTATGTTGCGCGCCAACTTGTGCGCATTTAGCTCTGCCTTTATCGGCGCCCACAATAGCGCTTACTAGACACGACGCAAACAATCTCGGTGGAAAAATATAGGGGTTAATTTTCGTCTTGTACGTAATAATAATTTTAAGCGACATAACGTCAAGACTCCACCCCTAAGGGCGGAGTCTTGCAAATTGAACAGATTTATTTATATTGCGACGACAACCTTGTATCGTGATAACAGCCTTGTATTGCAATAACAACCAAGAGAAGAGCTTATGCGCCTTTAACACCGTACTGCTCATAATAAGCATCCAAAGCCGCTTTGATATCGTCATCGATAACAACTCGACCCTGCACTTCACGGTTGTAGAGCATCTCGACCACTTCAGCCATGCTTACGATAGAGGCAACGGGGAAGCCATATTTTTCTTGCACTTCTTGCTGCGCGGTAACAATGCCGCCCTTGCCAACTTCCATACGGTTCAAGGACACGATCAATCCCTTTACCTCAACATCTGCAGCAGCTTTCAGGATTGGATATGTTTCATCGATTGACTTACCCGATGTCGTAACATCTTCCACCATTACCACACGATCGCCGTCATGAAGTTCTGAACCCAATAGATTGCCCGCATCGGCTCCATGATCTTTTACCTCTTTGCGATTCGAGCAATAACGCACCTCTTTGCCGTACAGCTCTTCAAGCGCAATCGCAGTTACCACCGCTAGAGGAATGCCCTTATAAGCAGGACCAAAGACCACATCTAAATCTAGCCCGAAATTATCATGAATAGCACTAGCGTAATATTCGCCTAAACGCTTAAGCTGTCCGCCTGTTACATAAGCACCGGCGTTCATAAAGAAAGGGGACTTACGGCCGCTTTTTAGGGTAAATTCGCCAAACTTTAAAACCTGGCTTTCTACCATAAACTCAATAAACTCTTGCTTATAGGCTTCCATGGGATCCCCTTTACTTGCGATTTATGTATAAGACGGGCGCGTTGTGCCATCCAGCACAACTGCCAGCTTGTCAATCATAGCAAATCGCTTTTTCTCACGAAACAAAAGGTTTGAATGCCCTAGTGCTCTGCTTAGCGTTCTGAGATAGGTTTATAGGCGCGAGGTTTCATGCCCGTCTTGTAAGCAGGACGAATAATGCGCTTACCACTTACTAATTCCTCAAAGCGATGCGCCGCCCAACCTGCCATACGAGAACACGCAAACAATGGCGTGATGAGATCGGTAGGAATACCCAGCAAAGAATATACAAACCCTGAATACATATCCACGTTTGCGCACATTTCCTTTTTGGTACCTTTTTCCTGCAAGATAACCTCAGGGCTTAAGCGTTCAATAAGTTTAAGCAGATTCAATTCAGCTTCAAATTCGGTACCCTCTGCCATTTTGGTTGCAAACTTCTTCAGCACAACCGCACGTGGATCAGACTTGGTGTAGACCGCATGACCCATGCCATAGATCAATCCCGTGTGGTCAAATGCTTCTTTGTTAACAATCTTGGCAATATAGGAAGCAACTTCGTCTTCATTTTCCCAATCAGAAACGTTTTCTTTGATTTCTTTTTGCATAGCAAGAACCTGATGGTTCGCTCCGCCATGCTTCGAGCCCTTCAAAGACCCAATAGCACCCGCATAGGCAGAATAAGGATCCGTATCAGCAGAGGTAAGAACACGGCAGGTAAAGGTAGAGTTATTGCCACCGCCATGTTCGGCATGCAAGCACATCATGATATCCAACATACGAGCCTCTTCCGCCGTATAGTGACGGTCGGGACGCAGCATAGAAAGAATGGTTTCTGCCGTAGATTCACCTGGAATAAAACGATGCATAATCATCGATTTGCCATTAAACGCCGCCTGCTTTGCATAATAAGCAAGCACCATAATGCGAGGAAGACGCGAAAGCAAGGTAACTGCTGTTGAAATTTCATGCTCGTAAGAACGATCTTCGGCGTGAGGATCATCGGCATACAGTACCAGTACTGAACGAGCGAGTAAGTTCATAATATCTGGCGAAGGAGTGCTCATAATTTTTGAAGCCGTAAAGCCATCAGGCAATTCGCGATGAGCATCAAGGCGCGAGACAAAGAAATCGAGCTGATCTTGCGTCGGCAGATCCCCCATCAAAAGAAGATAGGCAATTTCTTCATAACGAAAACGCTTGTCCTCGTCACCACTCAGAAGGTCATACAAGTCATAGCCGCGAAGCGTTAACTTTCCTTCGTCGGCAATTTTGTCACCTTCGCTGATCATATAACCATGAACATTGGAGATGTTTGTGATTCCAGCAATTACACCCGATCCATCGCTATTACGAAGACCACGCTTAACAGGATAGCGTTCGTAGAGTTCTGGATCGACCGAGTTTACTTTAGTGATGTTTTCATATAGAGAAAGCTTGCGTTCTTCCATGGGAGTTCCTTTCGTTTTACAAAAAACAATTTTACCCCCGAGAAAAACGACAAAGCTTTTTAAACGTCACAATACGAAGATAAACGGCTGAGAGAGTGCCATTTGTTACGCGGGCGAAACATTATTAAAGCGTGCTACACTTTATCTACACACGCGCACTGTTGTACGGTCTGGCATTTTGGACCTGCCAGCAAGACAACATCGTGCGTTTGAAAGTGTGTTTAAGGGGAACTCTACAGGGGCAGTATGAGTCAGGAGAAATAATGAACTGGCAACAGGACTATGAACAAAAGTGCGTTACACTCGATCAGATTTTCGAAGAACATCTAGTGGGAAACACCAAGGCTTCCCAATCCCCGAGCGACTCTACCACCTCAAAGAAGCAGAAAGTTTATATGGGCGGCCTGCATGTGCCCACCACCATCATTAACGAACTTCTTGCGCGGATCAAAAACGGAACCCTTTCCGGTATCGATATGTACGGCAACTATATGAACGGCGATGTAACCTTTGCCGATATACATACAACACCCGACCAGTTTCGCTACCATACCTATTTCGCTGGACCAAACGAACGAACTGGCTTTGCCCAGGGATCGGGATGCGTTACGCACATTCCTGTTCACTTTTCTGACACCAACAGAATGCTTGAAGAAATTGGATTCGATTATGCAGTAGTTCAGATGACCCCGCCTAACGACCAGGGATACTGCAATATTGGCCCCCTCGGATTTGAGCAGGGTGCGCTGCGTGGTGCAAAACATATCATTGCGCAGATCAACACCCGCCTGCCGCGTGTTTTTGGTGATTCGCATAACTATCACGTCAGCACTATTGATGCCTTTTTTATTCAAGATGAAGCGCTCGAAGACGTTGAGACGCCCAAACCGACCCCTGAAGAGATCAAAGTTGCTGAACTCATAGTCGACCGCGTTAACGATGGTGACTGCATCCAGCTTGGCATTGGCGGCATAATCAACGCCATAGCGGCAGGACTCAGTACCAAACAACATTTAGGCGTTTTTACCGAAATGTTTTCCGACGCCTTTGTCCAACTGCAGATGAAAGGCGTTATTGATAATTCTCGTAAAAACTACCTTCCCGGCGTTTCTGTTGCGGGTTATTCTACTGGCACCCAGCGCCTCTACGACTTCATCAACGACAACCCCGATATGTATTACTGCTCTTACGAGACCGTCTGCAATCCATACAACATTGCTCAAAACGACAATCTCGTTTCTGTTAATACTGCTGTCAGCATCGATTTAACAGGACAGGTTTGCGCTGAAAGTATCGGCGCTCGTCAATACTCTGCAAGTGGTGGACAGTTTGATTTTGTTCGCGGTATCAAAAATGCCAAAAATGGACGAGGATTTATTGCTGTTACCAGCGTAGCCCACACCAAAAAAGGCGATGTTTCCAAAATTGTTCCCACACTTGCACCGGGAAGCGCTATCACTTCGCTGCGTAATGACCTTCAGTATGTAGTAACCGAATATGGTGTTGCCGATCTGCGCTGGGCCGACATCCCAACCCGCGCCCAACGTTTGATCAACATCGCGCATCCCGATTTTCGTGACGAATTAACCTACGAAGCCAAGAAACTGGGCTTTTTGTACTAACGTCACGCAAAACTTACGGTGAGGCTGGCGCTACGCACGGGGAAATTCTCAGATGGACTGGCGCCACACACGAAAACTTGTAGTTAAGCCGGCACCGCGCACGAAAAAGCTCGCAGTTAGATTGCCGCCGCACAAAACTCGCGAAAAGACTCAATGGTTTACTTCTTTGCGCGACGAAGACGCGAACGCAGCGATCCTCCCATGCGGCTTTCAGGCTGCAAAATCATGAACGCAGCAACAACGGAAACCACCGCAAGAAGAGCACCTACCGGGCCCGACCATGCAAACCCTAAATTGGTTGCCACTACGCCGCCCATAAACGAACCCGTTGCGATACCAATATCAGAGGAGGTAGGCATGACCGCTGATGCAAGGGTTAAAGCCCTCGGGTAATCCTTCGCAGAAACCTGCAATAAATACGACTGCAAAGGTGCGTTCATGTGATAAATAAACACCCCTGTTAGCACTACATTAATGATGCACAGGATCGTGTTTCCTGATGCAAGGCTTACCCCGAGCAGTGCCAGCACTACCGCCTGCAGCGCAAACATCAAAGGAAGCTTGCCTAACCCATAGCGTTGCGCCAATGATCCGCTTCCCAAATTCGACACGATAGTGGCGCCACCATAGAAGAACAGCACCAAACTTACCATCCACACAGAAAGTCCGACCGAATCTTCCAGAATCGGAGTGACGTACACGTAGAACACGTAGGTCGCCGCCATACCAAAGGCTTTCATGATCAAAACCAAAATGATACGACGGTCTTTCAGGATAACCAACTGCTCACGCACGCTCGAAGAAACATCAGTTGATCCCGATCGTGGCACGGAAATAAGAAGCAGCACCGTAACCAAAAGCGCTACAGCCTCAACCGCAACAAAGGCGGATTTGATACCAAAGGCATCTGAAAGCAAGGTACCGATAGGAGTACCCAAGACACTTGCTACCGAAAAGCCCGCATACACAAACGAAATAATACGTGGTGCTTGCTCTTGGGGAATAATGTCATTGATGAAGGTCATCACAGTCGAAAGCGTCACGCCAGAAACAACAGCCGTGCAGATGCGCGCAAGCATAAGCACTTCGTAACTAGGCGCAAAAATAGCAAGCAAATTTCCTATATTGAAGACAATCAAAAATATCACGAACAAAGGAAAGCGTTTAAAACGCCCTGTTGAAAGCACGATAATCGGCGTAGATACCGCATAGGCTACCGCAAAATACCCCACCAAGTTACCCGCATCAGAAAGAGGAATTTGATAGATTTCAGCAATGTCGGGAGTAATACCAATAACAATAAACTCAGCAAACCCTAGAGCGAAACCAACCGTAACCAATGCAACCGTAGCAAGCTTTGTGCGACCAGCACTATATTCCACGAAACCGTCCCTTGTCCAACAAAAACGGCGCACTGCTGCGCCGTACACGTCACAAATACCGTTTCGTTATTTTACTTATTTTTACTTTAATTGCCTAAATTTGAAATTTTTTACGATAAATACCGCTTTACCACTTCTCTTGCCTCACTTATGCGTGCAGGATGGTTCTTAAAACTCGAAAGCATAATATGTGAGCGCATCACACAAATTATGGCCGACGTGCCAATAAGGCATTCCTCATCAAGGGAAAGTTCAGGCGCTTTGCGCTTTTCGGGATGTGCCGTAAAGTAAGCATGCAGCGCTTCCATAATGGCTGGTTGCAACACCAAAGAGCTTTTGTTGCTGCGGAAAAAGATTTCAGGAGAGCTAAGCATAGCCGCTTTGCGAAGATCCTTAATCTCAGGAGAAGCATCTTCTGCTGTTAAACCGTGTTCAATACATCCCGTAATCACATCGATATAGTCAGAATCGGGATAGTTTTCAAGCGAGAGCAGAAACATTTCCTTACTTGGAATGTAAGACCTTCCAAGGACAGCTGCTCTTTTAGAGGAAAAATAATTGAAGAATGTCTTACGGGAGATGCCTACCTTTTTACATACTTCTTCAACCGTAACATCCTCATAGCCTTTTTCGATCACCAAACAAAGAATTGCTTTTTCGAGCGCTTGGCGAGTTTGTTCTTTTTTCTTTTCGCGCAAACCGCCAGACACAAAGCTTTCAGTTTTCTTTGAAGCGCCTTTTTTAGGAGAGGAGTTCTTACTCCCTTCCCCCGCATTTTCATCACTGGCTGAATCCCCACTGACTACATCAGCAGCACTCAAACGCTGTTCTTGCTCTTTATCTTCTTTGCTCATACTTCCCCTGCACTTCAGTGTTTAGTCTTTTGACGCTCTGTAGTAACAATTTTTCGTAAACGTACTTTGTAAATACAGTGACGAACATGCCATTTACGTATATTCGCAAAAATTACACTTACTATATTAATACACTGAGTGTAATATTATCACTTACAAAATAGCATAGTACACATAAAGCATGATAAAGAAAGGTCGCATATGGGCTGGGGTTTAACGAGTAAGCAAAAAGTTACGCTAGTTGTTCTTATTTTAGGTGCGTTTGTTACGGTACTTAATCAAACGGTTGTTACCCCGGCGCTTCCGCCGATTATGGCGGAAATGAGCATTGATGCCGCAACGGCGCAATGGCTTACGACAGGCTTTACGCTTGTGAACGCCATCATGATTCCTATCACTGCTTTTTTGATTGACCGCTTTACCACACGCTCTCTTTTTATTGTCTCTATGGCTATTTTTGCCCTAGGCAGTTTGTTGTGCGGCATTGCCCCCAACTTCCCCCTTCTGCTAACCGGTCGTTTGGCCCAGGCAGCAGGCGCAGGCATTCTTATGCCAATGGTTATGACCGTCCTCATGCTTATGTTCCCTGTTGAGCGCCGCGGTACGGCAATGGGTATGTTCGGTGTTGTCATCGCCTTCGGTCCTGCTATTGGCCCAACCGTTGCCGGTTTGGTAATCGACCATTACAGCTGGCGTGACTTGTTCTTGGCAATTGCGCTGTTCGCTGCTGTTGTTATAGTTATTACTCCTTTTGTTTTACAGAAACAGCAGCCTAACTCCGAAGGTGTTACCCTCGATAAGCCATCGCTGATTTTATCCACCCTTGGATTCGGAACTATGCTCTATGGCTTTAGTGTTATCGGTTCTTCAGGCATTAGCGTAGAAGCCGTTGTGGCAAGCATTATTGGTGTAATAATTCTTATCTTCTTCTTCCGTCGTCAGCTTTCCATGGAAAAGCCTATGCTGAACGTACGCGTATTGCAGAATCACAAATTCTTAATGGGCACTATCATCGGTATGCTTGTGCAGGCATCCCTTCTTTCAGCAGGCATTTTGATGCCTATTTACCTGCAATCCCTCATGGGATATTCAGCAACTGTATCCGGCTTGGTACTTATGCCGGGCGCTATTCTCATGGGCATCATGGGTCCTATTGCGGGCAGATTGTTCGACAAGCATGGTCCACGTGTTCTGAGTATTGTTGGCATGACGCTTTTAGTCATAAGCACCTTTGCTTTCGCCACCTTAAATGACAGCACCGACGTCGTATTTCTTACCGTTCTCTACACGCTGCGTATGTTCTCGCTCTCGCTTGTAAATATGCCTATCACTACCTGGGCAATGAATGCGCTTGATAACAAAGTTATGAATCACGGTACCTCGGTAAACAACACCTTCCGTCAGGTATCAGGTTCCTTAGGTACCGCAATTTTGGTATCGGTATACACCCTGGTGGCTGCTTCACTCATGGGTTCTATGGATTCTATCCATGCAAGCATTACGGGCATCAATGTGTCGTTTGCGGTATCGGGCGTGTTGTGCGCCATCGGCTTGATCATGACCATCATCTTTGTGAAGAACACTTCCTCTTCGCGCGATGAAGAAAGCGTAGTCCCTCGTCACAGCGAAACTTCGCTTTTGGAGACCATCATGCGTCACGACGCTTACACTCTTCCCGCAAGTGCAACGGTACTTGACGCTATTCATATGTTTGTTGAAAAGAACGTAAGTGCTATGCCTATCGTCAACGACAAAAATGAACCGGTTGGTTTTATTTCCGATGGCGATGTAATGCGCGAGCTTTCCGACAAAAGCCAGATGTACACCGATCCTGTTGTTTTAATTATGCGATTGCAGCGCGATAATTCTGGATTCGACGAAAAGCTTGATGCGCTGGTGAACCGCAACGTTATGGAAATAGCGACACGAAACACTATTGGCATCAACATCGATGCCGACCTCCCCATGGTGTGCCGTGTTTTAGGCAATAACCACTTGAAAAAAGCACCCGTGCTTGATCATGGCAAAGTAGTAGGCGTCATCAACCGTTCCGACATCACGCAATATGCAATGAAGTCGTATTTGGAGCGCGAAGGTCTCTAGGTAAAGGCACGCTGCAAATCTTTAGGATCAGCAGCTTAACCCCCGGTCTGGAGGCCGCCCCGGAGTCTAGGTCTATAGCTTTAGGTTGCGATTAGCTTTTTGCGGCAGCTTTTAAGATTCAAAATTGGCTCTTAGAGCCAAAACGACCTCTTAATAAGAGCGCCTATATTCAAAATAAATCAATTACACAGGGCATCCTTTTGGGTGCCTTTTCGTTTTATCATAGTGAAAGAGATAAATCTTGCTACTCATAGGAGGGGGAACTATGAAGGGCAGCGATCACACTGTTTTCACTACAGGGCAAATGGGCATACCGCGTTTTGATTTAACTGGTAAAAAAGCTCTTATCACAGGCGTTGGCAGCGAAATTGGCATAGGTCGTGCTATTGCACGTACCTTCGCAGCCTATGGCGCCGATCTAGTAATCGCCGATATGGATGAAGAAAAAATTTCTGCGCGTGCTAAAGAAATTACTGAGGGATTCGGCAACGAACAAGGCATTCGGGTTATCCCCGTGCGCTGCGATGTTCGCTCTTCTAAAGATCAGGAAGCCCTTGTGCAAACTGCGATGGATGCATTTGGTCGTATTGACATACTGGTAAATAATGCCGGAGTGGTACTCAGCAATGACCAACTCATTGTAGATACTGACGAAGATGAATTCGATCGCGTAGTAGATACTGACTATAAGGCAGTATTTTTCTTGTCACAACGAGTAGCAAAAATCATGATCGAACAGGAGCAAGGCAACATCATTAACTTAGCCTCAGTTGTCGCCCGCGTTGCCTCGACGCGCATGGCAGCTTACGCCTCCGCAAAGGCAGCCGTATTACAGTTAACTCGTTGCATGGCGTTTGAATGGGCTCGTTTCAATATTCGCGTCAACTGTATTTGTCCCGGATACATCGATACCAACATGACGCAAAGCACCCTCAATAAACCGAAAGCCTACGAGGCTATCACGCACCCTATTCCCCACAATCGCAAGGTGGGAGACCCTATGGATATCGCCGCTGCCGCTTTGTTCTTGGCGTGCGATTGTTCTGATATGGTCAACGGCACACCGTTGTACGTCGACGGCGCGCGCTCTATTTGGTAGAGCGTTTGATTAGAACATTTGGCAGAGCGGTTTGCAGACCGTACCTGCAGACCGCTCCCCAGACCGTGCCTGCAGACCTCAGGCTTTAGAAAGCAAGCTCCAAAAGAAGCCCGCCAGAAGAGGTAAACGGCGCCTACATAGGAGAGATCGGCGCAGAAAAAGCCATTTTGGCCGTACAACTTCCATTTAAGTCCTTGTTTTCCAACCCGAAACAATTAAAGCTTGGCATAGGTGTACACTACACCACAATAAAGTCACCTCAACAAAGTGTCTTGAATCGTTTCGAAACTGGACATGGATGAGGTCTCTGGAGAATCCCGTATTAAAGGCGGGTGCCGAAGGGGCAAGGCTATACCACTGCGATAGCCGAAACTCTCAGGCTCAAGGACAGAGTTCAACTATTACTTTTCTTCCGGATTCCTTATCTACCGTTTTATCACACGATTCACCTCCCTTTGGCCTGAGACGCATCTATCAGTCGGAAGAAGGGACTTATTTTGGAAGAATTCACCGCTATACTTTCTGCCATTGACAGCGTTATTTGGGGTCCGCCTCTTATTGCTTTAATTCTTCTGGGCGGCATTTTTCTTACCTTTCGCTTAAGAGGACTTCAGTTTCGCACCCTCGGTCTTGCTTTGAAATACACTTTCAAAAACGAAGAAGACGGCAAGGGCGAAGTAACTAGCTTTGGCGCTCTTTGCACAGCAATGTCCGCTACTGTTGGTACTGGTAACATCGTCGGTATTGCAACTGCTGTTGTTGCGGGTGGTCCTGGTGCTCTGTTTTGGATGTGGCTTGCCGCTATCTTTGGCATGGCTACCAAGTTCTCCGAAGGATTGCTGGCAGTCAAGTTTCGTACTATGGACAAGAAAGGTCACGTTTTGGGCGGTCCTTTCTATTACATTGAAAATGGTATGGGACAAAAATGGCGCTGGCTTGCGAAAGCGTTCGCGTTCTTTGGTATGTGCGTTGCCTTATTTGGTATGGGAACGTTTACGCAGATCAACTCTATTTCTAGCGCTGTTACCGGATTCTTCGATCCCGCTATGACGAATACCGTCACTATTCTGGGCGGAGAGTTTTCCATCGCAACAGTTATCGGTGGCCTTCTTACCGCAGTATTGGCAGGTATGGTAATTATCGGCGGCTTAAAGCGCATTGCGACCTTCTCAGAAAAAGTCGTGCCCGCCATGGTGGTTATCTTCTTGGTGTTCTCCTTTACCCTTATTTTCTACAACATCGATAAGCTTCCCGCCGCGCTGCTCCTTATTGTTCAGCATGCTTTTGGTTTGCAGGCATTTGGCGCAGGTATGTTTGGCGCCATTCTTATCGCAATGCAATTTGGTTTGGCGCGTGGTATTTTCGCAAACGAAGCAGGCTTGGGTTCAGCACCAATTGCTGCCGCTGCCGCTAAGACCAACGAGCCTGCTCGTCAGGGCTTAGTCACCATGACCCAGACCTTCATCGACTCCATTATTATTTGCTCTATGACCGGTCTTGCACTCGTGATGACGGGCACTTATGACATCCCTGGCCTTGAGGGCGCTGCGGTAACTGGCGCTGCCTTCCAAGCTGGCCTGCCCTTCTTACCTCCCGAGGTTGTTTCCTTCATCTTGATGATCTGCTTGGCACTGTTTGGCTTTACCACCATCCTTGGCTGGAACTACTATGGCGAGCGCTGCTTCGAATACTTCTTTAACCGCAATGCTCGTGGGCTGAAAATTTATCGTTGGCTCTACATCATCTGCCTATTCATCGGCCCTTACATGACGGTATCTGCCGTTTGGACTATCGCTGATATTTTCAATGCTTGCATGGCAGTTCCCAATATGATTGCCCTGTTTGCCCTTTCCGGTGTAACCGCCAAGGAAGCTCACAATTATCTGAAGCGCCTTAAGGAAGCTAAGGGCAACGAAAAAGCAATGGCTCCTCGACCTGATGATTCCGAAGATTGGAAGACCCCTAAAAAGGCTGCCTATCAAAAGATGGTTGAGCAAATTCAGCGCAATGGTTAATGGCGCGGTTGTTCGTTAGCCGACAATCTTCGACCGAAAACCGCTCAATTTTAAATTTAGGTTACCTTGAACAAGTTATTCCTGTGCGAACAGCAAACAACGTGTAGACTAACGAATGCGAAATATCCTCATTGAAGTGTCTTGAATCGTTTCGAAACTGGACATGGATGGGGCCTCTGGAGAATCCCAGATTTGCTGGGTGCCGAAGGGGCAAGGCTATACCACCGCGATAGCCGAAACTCTCAGGCAAAAGGACAGAGTATTATAAACGTCTTTATCAATTCGTTTCCTGTATCCTCCAGATGCTTTATCTATTTCCTGGAGGTTTACTTCACTACCTCAGTCACCTCAACGCTTCAAGACTTTTCTCTGAGGATGCCTATTGGTCAAAAAGAAGAAAGGTTTGTCTTGGACGCATTTAATGAAATTCTCGGTGTCATAGATACTTTTATTTGGGGTCCACCCCTTATCGCCTTAATTCTTTTAGGCGGTATTTTCCTCACCATTCGTTTTCGCGGGCTTCAGTTCCGCACCCTTGGCAAAGCACTGAGGTATACCTTCAAAAACGAGGAAGACGGCAAGGGCGAAGTGACTAGCTTTGGTGCTCTTTGCACGGCAATGTCCGCTACTGTTGGTACTGGTAACATTGTCGGTATTGCAACTGCTGTTGTCGCTGGCGGTCCCGGCGCTCTGTTCTGGATGTGGCTTGCTGCACTTTTCGGTATGGCAACCAAGTTCTCCGAAGGATTGCTGGCAGTTAAGTTTCGTACCATGGACAAAAAAGGCCAT
>USIG01000021.1 GCA_900554685.1 uncultured Cryptobacterium sp. | reverse complement strand
CTCCATGAGATTGTGCCCATAGTAATTGTTGATATGGACCACGTCATAGGTGTTGTTGTTTTCGGTGGGGTCGAGGATGAAGAAAAACGAAAGGGAATCATCCTCTCCGGTAAACCAATAGCTTCCTTCTGGCAAATCGTTTCCCACAAAATATACGCCATCGGAATAGAAACCTTCTTCATTAGGTTCTTTGGTGCTGTCGGAAAAATAGGAAGACTGGATGCTGTTAAGCTCATCGGTGCTTAGTGAAGAATTAGGGGTGGCCTCATCAAGATCGAACGCATCGCGGAAAAACTCGTTATTAAGGGAATTTTCTGCGTTTGTTGATGGTTCAGGCGTACTGGGCTGCAAGGCAAAGGGGTAGCTTTGATTTGTTTGATAGGAAACGCGAGAATCTAGCAAGTTTGTACAGGCAACACAGCCAGCAATCCCCAAAGAAACTACCAGGATAAGAGCTATGATCACTGCGATGATGCAGCCTCGATGCTTTCGGGAAGGTGCAGGCGTAAACGGCGTTGTTGGCTCTAGCGACTGGGTAGGCTGCGTGGGCTCTACTGACTGAACTGGCTGTGCGGGATGCTCAGAGTGGGTGGAAGAGCTATGCCTTGTAGGGGTTTGTGGCGGATTTCCCCAATATGAAGGATCAGGATTCTTTGCCATGAGGGGTCCTTTCGCAGTACTCGTAAGCACTGAGAGTGCGGTATGAGCAGGCGTTGTGAGGGCATACGGAAACGCAGATACCGCATGCAATACAACGCGTACTATCAACTACAGGATAACCCTCTTCATTACATTGTCGCGCACCTGTAGGACAAGCGTTAACACAGCTCTTTGTTTTCTGGCAGAGATCATAGTCAGTAGTTGATGCGTAGCGCTCAAGATTCGGCGCTTTTTCAGGCAATGATCGTGCCGCTTCTACGATAAGGGTTTGTCGAGGCCATTTTTGCTTCTGTCTGAGTGCCTCAGGGATATGTTCATTTTGCTCGGCGGCTTTGATTCTGCCTTGCGCGCGAAAACGCTCTTGGCTTTCATGAAATGAATCGATGGTGCCTGCATTGCGTTGGCGATGTTTTCCCGTTGCGATATCTTTACCTTCGTTTGCGAGAACTGCCAATAAATCGCGTCTGCTTCCTTCGTCTACGTTGGCGTAGAGCGAGAGGAGCGATTCTCGCTCGGGGATGTAGGGTGCAGAAGAAATACTTCTTTCGGTCCATGTTTGTGCCTGGTTGATTGCATATTCAAACAAAGCAGATGCATTGGCCCCTGCAACACTGCAGGTCTCACAATAGGAAGGATCGAGAAAAAGCTCAACTGATAGACCTTTAGCAAGGATATAGCTCCAAAACTCCGGAGGAACGCTTGCAAGGCAGGGAAGCACGATCACATTGCTTCGAGGGGCAACTCCTTCAAAAATATGTTCGTTGCAGGTAAAGCAGATAAAGCCTTCTGAGTGCGCTTCATTTTCACAGCGCTTTGCAAGATCTTCTAAGGTAATGCGGCTCCAGGCGAACGCATCACAAACACCACAGCAGATGCCACAGCGAGTGCAGCGGCTCTCGTCAAGGTAAGGGCCGTTTTCGTTGAGGGTAATTGCTTGATGGGGGCAGGCAGCAACGCAGCGATTGCAGCCAGAGCCCTGAGGAGCAGTGCACCAAGAAGGCAGTGCCGCAATTTCTTCTCGTTTATTTTCCTGCTCAGCGAGGCCCTCTTCGTGCTCTTGATCAGGCGAAGAGGGCTCAGCTTGTGGTATTTCGTGGGAATTAGGCACCAAAAACCTCTGAAAGAGTGTAGTCAAGTCGCGCGACAACATCGCTGCGCTTCATCAGTTCAATAGATTCAAAAAGTGGAGGAGATACCTGAGAGCCCGTAACGGCAACACGGATTGGTTGGAAGATGAGCTTTGCTTTCAGGCCTAACTTGTCCACTAATTCACGGCAAGTGTCTTGCAGGGGATCGCATTTCCACTCAATGGACTCATCAGCAAGGATGGCACGTACCTCTTTAAGTACTTCTTCAGCACGGCAGCCTTCTTTAAGCAGATTTTTCTGAACTGACTTTTCATCTAAGGTTACCTTCGGACCATCAAAGATAAAGGCAAGCTTTTCTGGTGCTTCGGTTAAGCGCTTCATGCGTTCAGCTACCAGAGGGTAGAGCTTTTCATACCAATCGTGATGCTCTTTGATGGCATCTTCTGTGGTAAGCCCGGCTTCAATTAAGAAAGGAGCAACGGCATCCACCCAAGCACGTGCACCCATGGTCTTGATGTATTCGCCATTCATCCAGTCAAGTTTCGTCTCATCAAAGATAGCGTCTTTGCGGGTGATGCGATCTAGACTGAATTCTTTGCAGAGTACCTCGCGAGGGATAAGGGTGGTTTCGCCATCAAGCGACCAACCAAGCAAAGCGAGGAAATTAACCAGGGCATCGGGCAGGTATCCCATTGCCTGATATTGCTCAACAGAGGTAGCATTGCGACGCTTTGAAAGCTTGCGCCCGTCGGAACCTAAGATCATAGAGAGATGGGCAAAAGTTGGAATTTCATAGCCCAGTGCTTCATAGATAAGAATCTGACGAGGCGTGTTGGAAAGATGGTCATCACCACGAATTACATGGGTGATATGCATGTTTGCGTCGTCGCACACCACTGCAAAGTTATAGGTGGGGCTTCCATCGGTGCGAACTAAGATCATGTCATCCATGACATCAGCGGGAAATGACATATCACCATAAACCGCATCATGAAATTCGATTGGACCGTGATCTTCGGGTACCTTCAAACGCCAAACATGAGGCTCCCCTGCATCAATTCGGCGTTGGGCTTCTTCTTTGCTCAGACCGCGACAGGTGCGATCGTAGCCTGAATAACCACCTTCACTTTTTTCAGCAGCAGCACGCTTAGCATCAAGTTCTTCTTTTGTGCAGAAGCAGGGATAGACTGCATCGCGCTCTTTGAGGCGCTCAAGGGCTTCTTTGTAGGTATCAAAGCGCTGAGTTTGAAGATAAGGACCAAACTCGCCTCCTACTTCGGGGCCTTCATCCCAGGTAAGTCCCAGCCATTTTAAGGCGCGTAAAATAACCTGTTTATTTTCCTCGGTGGAACGTTCAGGGTCGGTATCTTCGATACGAAGAATAAAAGAGCCGCCCATAGCTTTTGCAAAGGCCCAATTATAGATTGCGGTACGGGCACCACCGATGTGGAGCTCTCCGGTGGGAGAGGGCGCAAAGCGTACACGGACAGGCTTTGACTGATCGCTCATAGAGTTATCCTTTCATATTTATGTAGCGCTTAGATAATAAACGATTAGCGCTCTTTATGTGCACTTGGTTGGGTGGGCTTTTTAGGAGTTGGCGTTAGTGGTGCCTCGGGATAGGCATGCTGAGCGAGTTTTGCAATCAAGGAAGCGGAATCTTCCACTCCGATAACGCTTGAATCGATAGCCAAGTGGTAGGAATTGATGTCGGTCCAGTGTGATCCTACGTATTGCTCGCAGTGCTCTTTGCGCTCCTTGTCTACCTTTTCAATCATTTCGGCAGCTTTCATATGGTCAACGTTTTCGCGCTTCATAACCCTTCCAATGCGGGGAACAAGGGGAGCATGAACGAAGACATTGAAAACATTGGGTCGATCGTGCAGTACGGCGCCAGCGCAGCGACCCACAATAACGCAGCTTCCCTGATCGGCGATGCGGGTGATGGCACGCGCTTGTGCAAGCCATAACTCGTCGGTTTGGGTAGGCTCGATGCCAAAGCTTGCATAGCTTTGCATATAGAGGTTATACATTATGCCGCGGCGTACTTCTTGCTCGTGGGTTTTAACGTAGTCGGGGGTAAGTCCCGATTCTTTGGCGGTAAGCTCAATAAGTGAGCGATCAAATACCGGGATATGAAGATGCTTGCCGATAGTTTGTCCTATTTCACGCCCGCCCGATCCAAATTGACGAGAAATCGTGATAACCAAAGGTGTTTGTGCGGGGTTTTCTGCACTGCGAGGCTTTGTGGCCGAGGTTCCTTCTGCAGATGCTTCGTCTGGTGATGCCATAGTTGTTGCCGTAAGGGTGATATGGCCTTTGATTGGGCAAAACTTTTCGAAGTGAGAAAAAATTCTGTTAAATAATCCTACGATAGCGCCTACGGCAAGCGCGGAGATAATAGTGCCTTCTCGGACACCATAGAGACCTCCCATTGCAACAAGGGAAGCAACAGTGGCAACTATCACGTTGCTTGCGTCAAAACCTATTTTACATTTAGGAAACGGCCATTTGGATACTTTGGCAACACTGAGAACAATGCCTTCACCGGGAAGAGTAAGAAAACTTGCTTTTACCTGAAGGAACACGCCAAAAGCAGTCATGAAACAGCCCACGATGCTAAAGAAAAGCTGAACGAGATAGTTTGGCATGGGAACAACTGCAAAGATCGGTACAAACAAGTCGATCAAGGCTGAAAACACAAAAACGTAGGGGATCTGTAACAGCTGAACAATCTTGAAATCACGCCTGAGCAAAATAATTTGCAATACAACGAAAAGGACATTCATAACAAAGGTCCAGCCGCCAATGGTAAGGGGCGTGAAGAAGGAAAGGGTGGTAGGAACACAGGAGATAGGAGATGTTCCTAATCCAGTTGCTCGTGTTAAACCAACCGAGGCAGCAACAAAAGCTAGTCCACAAACCATAACTATCATACGCAAGATGATATTGGGAACAGTTCGATCAAAAAATGCGTGCCAGCGATTAGTAAAACCCACAAGGTTCCTTTCTCGTATCGGGGGTTTGTGTGTATAAGCCCAGTCGAGTAAGCACAACATAAGCTCTACCAATGAGCATAGCAGCATAGGTAGACAAGTCGCTTCTGCGAAAGGGAAATACATATTTGCATAAAAGGGATAGCTGTATTATACGCTTGCTGGTTTCTTCCCAAGAATAATTCTCATACAAAGACATCTTTGCAAGAGCGGGATACTTTAGGATACCTGAAGCTTACGTGTGAGGCTCGCATAGGACCTCGACGATGTGAGTATAATGGGATTGATTATGAGAAGGTTATGTGCTTTAGAGGGCACAAAGAAAAGGAATGATATGAACTACCAAGAACTACAAGATGAAATCAAAGCGGCTATGAAGGCACGAGACAAGAACCGTCTGTCTATTCTGCGTCAGGTTCACGGTGAAATTAAGAATATCGAAGTGAACGAGCGCAGGGAAATCACCGATGCTGATGTGGATGCCATGTTAAAGCGCACCATTAAGCAGACCAAGGAAACCCTTGAGGGCTCTATCAAGGCAGGCAACGATCAAGAGCGCACCGATCGCTTAACCGAGCAGGTTGAGATTTTGGAAAGCTATCTTCCCAAGCAAGTATCCGGTGATGAGTTGCTTGCGTTAATTGATCAGGTTTTAAGTGAAACGGGCGCAGCAACTAAAAAGGAAATGGGTAAGGTTATGGGTGCGCTTACTCAAAAGACAGGCGGTAACTTCGACAAGGCAGCAGCTGCAAAAGAGTTGCAGTCTCGCTTGGCATAAAAACCATCGCTTATCTGTCGTACGGTCCTCGAAGGGGTTTGAAGGTGAGCGGATTGGTAATCGGTTTTCTTTAAAGACTAGAGCGCAAGTAGGATAATTCGACATACGATTTGTTTATCCCAAATAAATGAGTCGAATACAAAGGACTTGCGCTTTTTCTGTCTTTAAAGAAAACCGCAATCCTTAACACCTTCAAACCCCTTCAGAGAGCCGTGCGCAAGGTATTAACGAGCAAGAATTTTACCTACAAAGCCCACGATTAACGCAAACACGATGCTTGATAAAATCCAAAGCCCTGCCATTGCAGCCCAGAATGCTTCTGGGAATAAGGTAATCAGAAGCGAATCGGGATCGAATGTCCAGTTGCCTTGTGCAAAAAGAATGGTATGCATCCAGGTAA
The DNA here is from genome assembly GCA_900554685.1 of uncultured Cryptobacterium sp. Lineage (GTDB taxonomy): Bacteria > Actinomycetota > Coriobacteriia > Coriobacteriales > Eggerthellaceae > Anaerotardibacter. The sequence continues at coordinate 14,499 of USIG01000021.1, read as the reverse complement.
AGAGCCCCTCAAAATCGATTGCTGCCCAAAGGCCCAGTGCAACAAGTACGCCGATTACCAGCGATGAGGCAGCTATCAGTGCTCCTCCTATGCGTTTTCTTCCACTTAGAATTCCCAGTGCGATAAGTCCCGCTATGCCAAAGGCACCGACCACTCCTACCGAAATGCGCCCTGTGGTGAAAATGGGGGTGCAATCCTGAAGGTGCGAGAGGGCGTTTCGAGGAAGAGAAAATTCTTCTTCTAACTTTGCAAGATTGGTTGACTCAAGCTGTGAGGTATCCACCGTAGTATCGTTTGCTGATCCTGCCTCGAAGAGTGCGGCAATCTGTGGCTGGGTTTGCTGCAGTGCATCATAGATGGTGTTGTAGAGCTCCTCAGAAGAAGTCCCTTCTATTGAAAATGAGCGAACAGCTTCAGCGATCTGTTCCATATCTTCTTTAGGGTAGGTGGCATGCTCCCAGCCAGAGAAGGTGCCTCCGATTGCAGAGGTTGCCTGCGGGGTGGTGCAAACCATGAAGCCAAGGCCAAATAGACTATAGGCAAGGGCAATGCTGGTAGCTATGCTCAAGGCAAAAAGAACAAGTTTTCTTGCGAGTCCAACCATAAAAGCTAACCTCTTACATGCAGTGTTGCTGCAGTCATACCTTGATGTTCTTTACTAATGGTAGGAAGGGGTCCTAAGCGCGAGAAAACACCCTGGAACTTACCATTGTAGAGATAGAGTCCGTTGAGGTTGTTATACCACGTGCCTTGGGTGTCTATTTCGTTATCGCTTAAGCGCTCTATGTGAGTGTCAGGGGCAAGGGTATGTGTTTTAAAGGGCGTGATATAGGTCTGCGCAATAAAAGGTGCCCCCGATGCTTCGTTGGCAAAGCGCGTTATGAGGTCATTCCATTGTTCTTGCGAAAAGGAGAGACCGGCATACACATCACGAGCTCCGTAATTGTCGGTTGGCTTAATGATCCAGGCATCCTTATTGGTGCGAACCTCTTCAAGATCCACATCCTGTTCATTTAAAAATACCGTTCGAGGAACATGACGTTGGATGAAGGCATTTTCCTCTTCGGTGAGCAAGGCCTGTGTCTTAGGATGATAGAGGGCCTCAAAAATTTGCTTATCGTGAACAATATGCCCTGCAAAACTTCCAATCAAGGCAACAGCTTCGCATCGAAGGGCTTCGATAAGGTCTTGGGATTTATCCCAGAAATCTAAAACGTCATTGGTGACGCAGCGGCGCCAGATTGCATGAATTGGTTTGCCATCGTTGGCGTAGAGGGTCTTGCCATCAAAATGTAAATCGCGTACATCGCAGACCACGCAGTCGAACCCGTGGCGTTTGAAGTGTTCGGCAAATACCTTGAACTCATCAACAACACCGCATTCAAGGTAATCGCATATAGCAAAGCGTGCTTCAGGGGTGTAGTGCTTTGATCGTTTAAAGATGTCGATAAACTGTTCAACCCATGATTCGAAAAGCTCGCATGTTTCAACACTATGGGTCTGGGCAAAACGCTTAAAGGTTTCAGTGGTGCATATACTGTTGGTTATTTCGCGGTTTTCGTTCATACCAGCAGAACCGTCTCCGTTAAACTCGCAGAAACCACACGTTAAGTCATCCTCATTAAGGAAGACATCAATACGCGCAAAAGGCAAGGTATCACTATAGCCGCGGGGAAGAAGGATGAGTTCTTCTAAGCGCTTGTCATAGGAAAAAATTGTGCGGTAATCAGGGTCGGCAAGATAGTGTTCTATCACTTTGCAAAGAATTCGATGCGTTGTTTCGGAAATTTCTTTGAAGGCATTCCAGCTTTCATCGTTGAAAAGGCGAGGGATAAAAGAACTCGCTACCACCGCATGATGAACGATGGCGGTAGAATTTTGCATATACGCATAGGCAGCGCGTCTGCCGGGAATGTCTCCTTCAAGCGATTTTGCAACTGCAAAGTATTCTTCGGTTAATTCAGCATTGCTTTTCATACTATCTCTCCAAGTACCGCCAGGCGCAAATCTCAACACTTATGAATAATCAAGGGGGAGCACACGCTGCTCCATAAGTCCGGTAAGGCCTTCGGCTACGTTAATACTTACCAGTTCAATTACTTCATCAAGAGTAAGTCCAGTATCTCTGAAAAGCCAGAGTGCATAGGCGTGAAAGATGCCCCCTAAATAAAATTCCAGAACTACATCAATATAGCGTTTTGCTTCGGGGGAGAGATTTTGGTTTGAGTCGTAGATGCGCTCGCGTGCGATAGAGGTGCCATACTGCATAAATTTATGCATGGGAATATGACCAAGCATTTTGACACGCTGCTCCTTGGAAAGAGGCAGTGTTGACTGCAACGCATAAAAGTATTTTTTGGTGAAGTGAGAAGGATCATTGAGTAGATCATTCAGTGAGAGGCCTTCAAGTCCCCTTGCCGTATATTGACGTATGACATCTTCGAAGAGATTGTCAATCGAAGAGTAGTGGGTATAGAAGGTCTTTCGATCAATATCAGCGCGCTTTGCAAGAGCAGTGATCGTAATCTTGTCGTATTCGCAATCGGTGAGTAACTCGATAAAGGCAGTGTGAATAGCGCGGCGAGTACGTACGATGCGTCTGTCAATGTGTTTCGTCGAATTGTTAGCAGTCATGATACTTTTACCGCAAAATCTTTCTATTCGTATCATAAACCTCAAGGAAGCACTTTTTGGCCCGTGATTATAAGTTGTTCCAAAACCATAATCAACACTTGTGGAATATCTTCTTTACTCTGATACCACTTTGAGAGGGAAGCTGTGAAAGCATCCGAACACATCAAACGCAGCGATTGGAAAAACATTCGACCACTTCCTTGTGGATTCCGAGCATAATATCGTAAAGATGTTGGATCTGTTGGATAAATGAATCCCTGCCGCCTGTTTGCTAACCAACGGAAATCTTTTTGTAATGCAATCGACAACCAAGATAATAAGAAAGCGTGTAAGTTATGCGCCTTCGCCGCGATGGGTACTTATACTGAGAGAGTGTGGATGGTAGTATGTCGAATACATACCTATTAAGGTACTACGCTTACAACTTCAACACAGGAGCATGAAAGCATTTGTTTGTAGTGCGCTCCTTGTTTTGAAAGGATTATATATGCAAGAACAACCACGTTCTTATCTGTTTACCAGTGAATCAGTAACTGAAGGGCATCCTGATAAGGTGTGCGATCAGATTTCGGATGCTATTTTAGATGCGCTTTTGGAAAAGGAAATCCAACTTGCCGAAGAAGGCTATGTTGCCCCCGACGGTTCTCCTGCAAACCCTGAGCTTTTCCGTTGTGCTTGCGAGACGCTTGCAACAACTGGCATGATCTTTGTTACGGGTGAAATTCGCACGCAGGCTTATGTTGATACGATAGAAATCGTGCGCGGCGTATTAAAAGATATCGGCTACGATCGTGCAAAGTATGGATTTGACTGTGCGACGTGTGGCGTGCTCAATGCTATTCATGATCAATCTCCCGATATCGCACAAGGAGTAGATGCTTCTTTCGAATCGCAGAGCGGCAAAGCGCTTGATCCGTATGATCAGATAGGCGCAGGAGACCAGGGTATGGTGTTTGGTTATGCCTGCGACGACACGAAAACTCTTATGCCGATGCCAATTTATCTTGCTCATCGTTTGGCAGAGCGTTTGGCTAAGGTGCGCAAAGAGGGGGTCATGCCTTATCTGCGTCCCGATGGAAAAACGCAGGTCAGTGTACGCTACATTGATGGAGTGCCCACTCAGGTAGAAAAGGTGGTTGTTTCCACCCAACATTCTGAAGAGATTGATCCAGAGTATTTACGCGCAGAACTTATCCAGCAGGTTATCAATCCGGTATTTGAAGAAGAACAGGTAAACGTTGCTGACGATGTCGAGATTTTCGTTAATCCTACCGGACGTTTTGTTATTGGTGGCCCTATGGGCGATGCGGGACTGACCGGAAGAAAGATCATTGTTGATACGTATGGCGGTATGGGTCGTCACGGTGGCGGTGCGTTCTCGGGCAAGGATTGCACTAAGGTAGATCGTTCTGCTGCTTATGCTGCACGCTGGGTGGCGAAAAACATTGTTGCCGCCGGTCTTGCGCATCGATGCGAGGTTCAGATTGCCTATGCAATAGGTATGGCACGTCCTGTTTCGCTTATGGTGGAAACTTTTGGAAGCGGTGCGTATCCAGAAGACGTTATTGCTCGTGCTGTTGAAGAGGTCTTCGACTTGCGTCCAGGGGCTATTATTGACGCTCTTGATCTTCGTCGTCCTATCTATCGAAAGACGGCTGCTTATGGTCATTTTGGTCGTGAGTTGCCGGAATTTACCTGGGAAAAACGAGACAAGGTTGAAGCTTTGCAGAAAGCTGTTGCGCATCTGGTATAAGGCTTTACCGAAAGTAATTGTGTATTTGGCATAAGTCCTTATCGGAAGTTGTTGCGTTCCTGATGTAGTCTTTGCCGAAAGTTGTTGTGCCTCTGGTAAGCGAAGGCTGTTTTGTGCGGCTTGTGTTGCGTTTTTGTAGGTAAGAAGTAGGTGAGTATCTTTGAAGCTTGTATCGGTTGTTCTTGATATTCCTACGCAAGCTCTTGACTCTACCTTTACCTATGTGGTTGTTGAAAGCGAAGAAGATCGTGCCCGGCTCTCGCAAGCTTCTGTGCAAGATTCTCACGAAAAACATCGAAAAGCCGAACACATTCAGGAGAGCCTTTTTCAGGAAAGCTTTGTCCAAGAGAGTTTTTTGCCGGAGGAAGGTGCACCGTCAGGCAAAGATAGGTCGGCAGATGATAGCCTAACGGACGGTCATAAGGCAGCCGATGATAGTCTGGCGGACAGTCATAAAACGGATACAGATGCTCACGATTTTGCATTAGAGGTAGGCTGTGCGGTACTTGTTCCGTTCGGTCATCGTAGTGCGGTGGGATTCGTGGTGGAAATTACACCCTTAGGTGTCCATGATCCTTTTCCGCAAGGGATAAAACCTCATAAGCTCAAAGAAATCGAACAAGTGCTCAGCAAACCTTATTTCACCGAAATAGGGGCTCGTTGCGCTTCGTTTATGGCGCAGCGCTACATTGCACCTTTTTCCTCAAGTATTCGTCTTTTTATGCCTCCTGGTGGTATTCCTCGAATGGAGTATATCGAAGGGTCATGGCAATTAACGAGACCTCTTATTCATGAGGTGGATGAACGCTGGGTGGTACGCCTTGATGCGGCTGATTCATTTGTTCCTCGCAAGGGAGCGGTAAAACAACAGCGTGTGTTGGAGGCGCTTCGTCAAGGTGATTTACGGGTAAGCGAACTAACCGCTGAATATGGTTCGGTTGCATCGACTCTAACCTCTTTGGAGAAAAAAGGCGTTATACGCATTGAACAGCGTAGACGTTTGCGCTCACCCCAAGATCAGAGCGAGGTGTTTTCTGCTCGTACAAAACCAAAGCCAGCTCTGACCGAAGATCAAAGACGTGCTCTTTCGGTAATCGAAAAAGCCGCTATGACCCATGCTGGCGAAGTGGTATTGATCGACGGTGTTACCGGTTCAGGTAAGACAGAGGTGTATCTTTGCGCTATCGAGCGCGCGTTAGAACAGGGGCGTGGCGCTATCGTATTGGTGCCTGAAATTTCGCTCACGCCACAAACGGTTGCGCGTTTTCGAGGACGTTTTGGCGATAGGGTGGCAGTACTGCATTCTCGTATGTCACAGGGAGAGCGCTACGATCAATGGGATGCTATTCGCAGTGGCGTAGCTCAGGTGGTTGTTGGAGCTCGCAGTGCTTTGTTTGCTCCCCTAAAGCAGGTGGGAATCATCGTTATCGATGAAGAGCATGAATCAAGTTACAAGCAGGATCAAGCTCCTCGATATGTCACGCGCGATGTAGCTTGCTGGCTTGCACGTGAACATGGTGCGGTTATGGTTTTAGGTTCGGCAACCCCATCGCTCGAAGCGCTGGAGCGTTGCGCGAGTGATCCTTGCTGGCATCGTGTTGAAATGCCGAATCGTGCAAATGGAAAACCGCTGCCTACTATCGAGGTGGTGGACATGGCTCGTGAATTTGGCGGCGGCAACCGATCGATGTTTTCTCGTGCGCTTCAAAATGCGCTGTTTGACGTGCTTGAAAAGAAAGAAAAAGCGGTACTGATGCTCAATCAGCGAGGGTTTGCACAGTTTCTTTTGTGCCGGGATTGCGGATTTGTACCGTCGTGCATCTCGTGTTCAACTTCCCTTACCTATCACGAGCGAGAGGGGAAGTTAGTTTGTCATCATTGTGGATTTGAACAGCGTGTGCCGCTTACGTGTCCTCGCTGTGGCAGTCCTTATTTGAAACGGTTTGGAGCGGGAACTCAGCGTGTGGAGGCGGAGTTGCGCTCCCTGCTTACTGATGTGACCTGCGATATTATTCGCATGGATGCTGATACCACTTCGCGTAAAGGTGATCATCAGCGTTTGTTGGAGCAGTTTGCCAAACCTGGTGCTGCGGTGCTTTTAGGTACGCAAATGATCGCAAAAGGCCTCGACTTTGATGAGGTGACACTTGTTGGTGTTATAAATGCTGACACCATGCTTAAGCTTCCTGACTTTCGTAGTGCTGAGAGAACGTTTGATTTGATCGAACAGGTTGCTGGTCGAGCGGGACGAGCAGAAAAGCCCGGCGCGGTAATTGTGCAAACATACAGCGCTCAAGACCCGGCTATCAGGGCGGCGGCGCGCTATGATAGACAACTTTTCTTGGATAAGGAACTTGAGCTGCGAAAAGGGCTGGGATACCCGCCGTTTGTTCGTTTGGCAAATGTATTGGTATGGGGAAAAGACGAAGACAAGGTAAAGCAGGTTGCTCACAGCCTGTATGCTGATCTTTCGGATCTTATTCCACGGGCCGGCACGCTTGACTCACGTGCCGGTGTACCCGGCTCACAGGCACGTACGCTTGATTCACAGGATGGCTGGCTTTTACTTCCTCCAACACCTTGCGTACTTGAGCGCTTAAAGGGAGCATGGCGCTATCATCTTGTTATCAAGGCTCCTCCTCGAAGCAATATTGCAGATTTTGTGGGGGCGTATTTCCGCAAACGAAAGCCAGAACAGGGAGTACGGGTGTCGATAGATATCGATCCGATAAATCTTTTATAACTTTGACCATTTAGAGGTATAATGATTCGATGTTTCTCTAGCGAAGTTTTCGCTAAGTATGAATGAATCGTGGGAAGGAAATAACGTGGCAAAGGCTTCCTCTCAAGGCTCAGTATCAAAGCCAACCGAAACGAAGGAAGAAACGGAAAGCAAGACTAAGAAAACTCCTGCTAAAAAAGCTACTACAAAGAAGACCACGGCGTCATCTTCTACGAAAAAGGCTCCCGCAAAAAAGACTACAGCAAAGAAGGAGACCGCAAAGGCTAAAAGCGCGGCATCTTCAAAGAAAAAGGCGGACGAAGCCAAGGCTGCTCAGGCAGAAGATATGGAAGATGAAGAAACCGAAGACATTCTTGAATCCAACACCGAACCATCGTTGCATGAGGTGCATGATGATTCCGATGTTAAGGAAAGCGATTTAACTGACGAGAGTCTTCTTGAAGGCATTCCCGAAGAAGAGCTTAAGGCTACCGTCGAAATTGCTCCTCCAAAGGTAAATAACAAGACCAAATCCAAGCGCTCTCGTACGCGCAAGCAGGCAGCTGATTCTTCAGTGGCTCTTTTGACAGGCGATCCTGTTCGTATGTATCTCAAAGAAATCGGTAAGGTTTCTTTGCTTACCGCTGCAGAAGAGATCGATCTTGCAATGAAGATTGAAGCAGGCGTTGCAGCAACAGAAGAGCTGGAAAAAGCTGAAGAAGAGGGCATTGAGCTTGAACGTCGCGAGCGTCGTCGTCTTTCTCGTGTCGAGCAGGTAGGACTTGACGCAAAGCAGCAGCTTATTGAGGCTAACTTGCGCTTGGTAGTTTCTATCGCAAAGCGCTATGTTGGTCGCGGCATGTTGTTCTTGGACCTTATTCAAGAAGGTAATTTGGGTCTTATTCGTGCAGTTGAGAAGTTCGACTATACCAAGGGCTTTAAATTCTCTACCTATGCAACCTGGTGGATTCGCCAGGCCATTACGCGTGCCATTGCAGACCAGGCTCGTACCATTCGTATTCCGGTACACATGGTCGAGACCATCAATAAACTGGTTCGTATTCAGCGTCAACTGTTGCAATCGCTTGGTCGTGAGCCTACCCCTGAAGAAATTGCAGAGGAAATGGGCCTTACTCCTGAGCGTGTTCGTGAGATTCAAAAGATCTCCCAAGAACCAGTTTCTTTGGAAACACCTATTGGCGAAGAAGAAGATTCGCAGTTGGGTGACTTTATTGAAGACGATGCTGCTGTTGTTCCTCCTGATGCAGCAAGCTTTAGTATGCTTCAAGAACAGCTGGCTAAGACGCTTGAAGGTTTGGCAGAACGCGAGCGCAAGGTTATTTCGTTGCGTTTTGGTTTGGAAGACGGGCATCCTCGTACCTTAGAGGAAGTTGGTCGCGAATTTGGCGTAACACGTGAACGTATTCGTCAGATTGAATCTAAGACCTTAGCGAAGCTGCGTCATCCTTCTCGTTCACAGAAGCTGAAGGATTATTTGGAAGACTAAGCTTTAGGACTTTCGAACTGTTCATGCTTGTCGTACAAGCTCCGAGCTTAATCTTTGCTTGTCAAATATATACTTGATACGAAAAAGTGCCGCTTATTCGAGCGGCACTTTTTATGACTTTTGTTCTCTTGATACTTATTTCAATGGGTGTAGCAAAGTAATAGTAATCATTAAGTCGTTCCATTTTGTGTGAGTTCTTGAAGCGCTGCTTCTCCGCCGGGACTAGATTTGCTGTTACTAGGATTGGTTACATCGACTCCATTAATCTCAGCAATGTCGATATCTTCTCCGTTTACCGCAACACCGCTAACAGGAATAGAGAGAGCTCTAAAGAATGACTCGGTAGCCAAAAAATGACGTAAGGTGCTACAAGGTGCGATATGTAAGAAATCAGTATATAATTATGTACTGAATTATGTATTTAATAAAAGGAGGCATGCTATGATCAGTTCTTCTGCACTTCCTGTAATTCGTCCGATAACTGATTTACGTACTCATATGAATGATGTGTGCTCTCAGGCAACCGAAACGCAAGAACCTATTGTGCTTACCAAAAATGGAACTGCTGCGTATGTATTGATGGACAGCAACGCTTACGAATCTATGGTTTTGCACAATCGTCTTGTTATGGCACTGCGCGAAGCGGAAATTGAAGAAAAATATCACCCAGAAACGTTATCTAAAGAAGAGTCTGACACACGTATGAAAGAAATCTTTGAGCAAATGGGTGTTGACTATAGACCTCAACAGATGCGGTAAAACGATGAATAATAAGCTAATTTTGTCGTGGCGTCCTCGTGCTCAATTAGACAAAGAATCAATCGCTCTCTATTTAGGAGTAGAACAGCGCTCTTTTCAGGCGGCATTACGGGTTATTAGTGCCATAGATGAAACTCTTGATCGATTATGCATGTTTCCTGATATGGGCAAGCGTTTTGAGAGCAGTGAATTGGAAGAAAAAGGATATCGAAGTGCACTTTCAAAACCCTATATTATTGTGTATCGATGCAACGACACAACGCTTACGGTTTATCGTATTATTCATGAGCGGTTTAATATTGATGACTATACGCTACTAAATTTGGATGAGAGCCTATATGACTGAATGTAAGGGTAATGCCTCCATTAGCAAGAGCAAGCAAACCCCAGAACCTCTAATTGAATACTTTGCCCCTTGCCCCAAAGGGTTTGAGCAGCTTTTAGCTGATGAGTTAAAGCGTCTTCGTGCAAAGCGCGTTCGTCCTCTTAAAAGCGGTGTGGTCTTTTTTGGCACAAAGGTCGATGGGTATCGCGTTTGTTTGTGGTCGCGTATTGCCTCACGCGTGTTGCGGGTTATAGACCGTGTGGATGCAAGTGATGCCCATTGTCTCTATGAGGGCGTTAAAGCCCTTCCTTGGGAGCACTTTGTTGCCAGTGGTGAGCAGGCCACTATTGCGGTTAGCGCACGGGGAGGAAACGAAGCTTTGCGCAACAGCCAATTCATTGCTCTTAAGGTAAAGGATGCGGTTTGTGACAGACTTCGTGAAGTACGAGGTTTTCGTCCTAGTGTTGCCGCTCATCGTCCCGATGTTCCTCTTTGGGTGTCGGTTCATAAAAAGAAGGCGACCATTTCCATCGATTTTGCGGGAGAATCGCTCCATCGTCGTGGCTATCGCACACCAGATGAGGCAACCGAGGCACCTTTGAAGGAAGCTCTTGCGGCAGGCATGTTGGTGTGGGGAGGATGGGATCATCTTGCATCTCCTGCCCTGCGGCGTGCCGAGGCAAAGCGTAAAGGGGTGGATAGAATCGAAGCTCCTGTGTTTGTTGATCCGACGTGTGGAAGTGGCACGCTGGTGCTAGAGGCCGCTATGATGGCTACCGATCGTGCCCCAGGACTTTCCCGTGATTACTGGGGATTTGTAGGATGTGCAGACTTTGAAGCGCAGGCTTTCGATGAGCTTTTAGACGAGGCGGATGAGCGGTTTGAGCAGGGATTGGAGCACGCTCCTTTCATGCTTGGTGCTGATAGCGATAATGAAGCGGTGAAAATTGCCCAGGCCAATGCGCGTCGTGCAGGATTTGCTTCTTTGGTTCATTTTGTTTGTGCGGATTGCGCAAATCTGCCTGTTACTTTGCGCGAGGCGGGGATTGATATCAAAAAGTCAGGTTTTCTTGCCTGCAATCCTCCTTATGGCGTGCGCCTTATGAAAGATTCCCTCGAGAAATTCTATGAGCATTTTGCCGAGGGTCTGAACAGCTTGTCTGATTCGTGGCGCATGTGCGTTATCACACCCGATGCAACTTTTGATTCGTCTATTGGCTATGATGCCCAGCGTACGCTTGCGGTATACAACGGCGCAATAGAGGCAATGCTTAGAGATTATCGTTTGGGCAACTCATTTAAAGAATCTCTCACTCTTACTAAGCTTGATGGAAGCGAAGTTGAGATAACAGTGTCATCGGGTCATGCTCAACAGTTTGCTTCGCGTTTACGCAAAATGATAAAGGCACGGCGAAAATGGGCGCACAAGCACAATATTCATGCCTTTAGAATCTATGATGCTGATCTTCCCGATTATGCTGTTGCAATTGATGTGTTTGAAGAAGCGAAAACAGGACAATGTTTTGCTCTTGTGAGCGAATATCAAGCGCCGCGAGAGATTGATCCTCAAAAAGCGGCACGCCGCTTTAGTGATGCGTGCCTTGTGGCTCAAGTGCTTCTTGATATACCCAAGGAGCAGCTTTTCACTCGAGTGAGACGACAAGATAAAGGCGGTTCCCAGTACCGTAGCGAAACGCATACGCGTCGCACCCTTTTAGTTGAAGAAGATCATCATCTCTTTGAACTTGATCTGTCGGGATATCTGGATACGGGCTTGTTTTTAGACCATCGCATCACGCGTAAATTGGTAGGAGAAATGGCAACAGGCAAGCGTTTCTTAAACCTGTTTGCCTATACGGGTACGGCAAGTGTGTATGCTGCAGCAGCGAAAGCGGCTGAGACTACCACGGTAGACATGAGCCAAACGTATTTGGACTGGGCTCGTCGCAACATGCAGCTTTCTGGCTTTACGGGCAAACATCACCACTTTGTGCGTGCTGATGTTTTGCAATGGGTAGAACAGGCACCTGATAACCTTTTGGGCTTTTATGAGGTGATATTTCTCGACCCGCCCACCTTTTCAAACTCAAAGACTATGGGTAAGCGCACCTGGGATATCCAGCGCGATCATGTCGCATTGCTTAAAGGGGTTGTAAGGCTTCTGGCGCCTGGTGGATCGATTGTATTTTCAGGAAATTTGCGTTCGTTCAAACTTGATGAACAGGCTGTTTCCTCACTTGGTCTGCAGGTTGAGAACATAACGGCGCAAACCATCCCTGAAGATTTTTCTCGTAATCCACGCATTCATTTCTGCTACGTACTTACTAAAAAGTAAGTGTCTTGTAAGTACGTATTTTGCAAGTACGCAAACCCTTTGAAAAGGAGTGGGAATTATCCCAAGAAGCCACAATTATCTTATTGTCCAAAGAGAAAATCGATGAGGAAACAAGCTTAAGCAAGCAGGTATGAATATTTCAGAGAGCATACGATCCTTTGTACGTAAAGAAATAGTGCTGGTTATTTCAGTGGTAGCCGCACTCATTTCTTGCATCTTTGTTGTTCCGGATGCTGCTTATTTTTCCTATATTGATTGGCATACCCTTGCGCTGCTTTTGTCGTTGATGATCGTAGTGGCAGGCTTGCGCTTTTTGGGTGTTATTCGAATCATGGGAGAATGGGTTGTTTCCCATATGCGATCAAGGATGATGATTGCTTCTTCTCTTATTGGCTTGACGTTTGCCTGTTCGATGTTTATCACCAACGACGTAGCTCTTATTACCTTCGTTCCTTTTGCAATCGTGGTGATGCATCGGGCGAAAATGGATGTTTTTATGGGTCCGGTTGTAGCCTTGATGACCATTGCGGCGAATCTTGGCAGCATGATGTTGCCTATGGGAAATCCCCAAAACCTTTATTTGTTTCAAACATCACAGATGAATGTTCTTGACTTTGTAGTGCTCATGGCACCCTATACTGGCTTTGCAGCGCTTCTGCTTGCGGGATTTCTTTTCGTCCTTTTTCGAAAATCATCCAAAAAGACAATGGAGTCACCAGGACATACTGGAAAAATAAAACGCAGATATCCATTAGGAAAATGCCTTCGTGCTGGGGTGTATGGACTATTGTTTGTGGTGTGTCTTTGCGCCGTTGCAGGAGTGATCGAGGTCTTTTTTACCTGTGTTGTTGTGGTGATTGTGGCGTTGTGTATGGATAGAAAGGTATTTAAGCGCGTCGATTATGGGCTTTTATGCACCTTTATCGCCCTTTTTGTATTTGTTGGAAACATGGGACGAATTCCGCTTATTCATGAGGTTGTTTCTCAGCTGGTGGATACAGCACCAGTAATAGCGTCTGTGGTTTTAAGTCAAGTTATCAGTAACGTACCTGCTGCACTTTTACTGTCGGGTTTTTCTGATCAATGGGGTGCCCTTATTATTGGAACTAATCTTGGTGGTTTAGGTACCCTGATTGCATCAATGGCAAGTATTATTTCGTTTAAGCTGGTCACTGCTGAAGGGTTGGTCAAACGCAGCGGATATCTTAAGACCTTTACCTGGTATAACGTGATTTTTCTGGCAGCGCTTCTTGTGTTTTACGGAGTTTTTACCTGGGCGGTAAGTCTCTCTTAGAGGTTCAGCTAAAGGCTTTTTAACTAAGGATCCATAAAATCTTACGTTAACGAAAATCAATTAGAAGCTTCGGTGCTTTCGTATTTTGCCTATATCGTGAGTTGTTTCACTGCTCTGCACGGTAAGGCTTTCCGTCGCGCAGAAGAGCGTCCACCAATTCATTGTCTTCGGGGTCGGGCGATCCGAGAGGTAATCCGCAGGCTTCAAAGAAATGACTTCCTGCAAACTGGCGTGCGCGAAACGAGTCATGTTCTCCGTCATCTAAATAGCGAATACGGCTGCGGCCATCGGTGCTTCCGCAGAAGAGGAGGCCATGGTTTTTAATGTAGGTGTGGTAGGTTTCTTTTTCTGACCACAAAATTACCCCTTCCATGTTTTCCAGCTCATAGGCAACGGCATAGCTGGTCCAGGAAATACCTCGTTGTCGCACGTAGCGATCAAGAAGAGATGCCATACGGGTAACTCGTTTTAGCGTGCGGGTAGCTCCAATAAAACGTGCAGTGGGTGCTACTTCAATCCCACTTTGTTTGAGATCATTTACCGCTTTTTCGTAGGTATCAAGTTCGAGCATGATGGCAGGAACGGTGAGCTTCATGGATTCGTCAGGGAAAAGTTCCAGTGCTGAGTGTGCTGGTCCGCCAGGAAAAGCAATCGAAGCACGAAGAATCAACGAGTCATGAGCATGCTGGACATGACATTGCATGCCCTGTTGGCTGAAGGCGGCTCGCATGGCGCTTACGTGGGTGTTTATAACGCTGCGTGACGTACTTATGCTTGCGCGGCTTCCCATGCGGAACAAATAGAGGTTAAAAAGCGGAACCGGAATTGTGCCGGCGGGTGATGTGGCGTTATCGCCTGGATACCAAACGCTTCGACGGCAAAACTCTCTAATTTCTTGGGTGCGCTTGGTTGCTTTGCCGTAAAGTTCGACCAAGGCGGAGCCAAGGGCAGGACCCGAGGTAGATCCTTCGCGAATTTCCACTACGCCATCAGCTACATAGGGAGGAAAATCGCCTTCGTGTACTTGTACGACAACGACACCTTGCTTTTCGTTTTGAGGATCAACAATAAAGCGCGCATCAAAACGAGGCGTGGGAGAAACGTGATGGCGGCATAATTCTCCAAATATTTGCGAAAAATCAGCCGAAATGCGAGGAATAGGACAAAGGG
>USIG01000020.1 GCA_900554685.1 uncultured Cryptobacterium sp. | reverse complement strand
TAATGGCTTCGCTCGATAACGATAATTTCTGCTTGTTCATTGAGGCGACGCAAGCGCGCAGCAGCTGTTGCGCCTCCTGCAACACCTCCAACAATAACAACTTTCATGCTTGGATCCTTCCTTGCTTAATTGCCTTTAACGACGGTGCCATGCCACGATGAAATACCACCCATATTCTTTACCTGCTCATATCCTGCTTGCTGCAAGAAGCGGCATGCATTAGCGCTTCGTGCGCCACTTGCGCAATACAGGTACAAAGGGGTTGCTTTGCTTTTGATTACTTGGTTGACTGCTTCGATTTGGTCGAGGGGGATGTTGTAAGCGCCCTCGATATGACCCTGTGCAAATTCTCCTGGAGTACGAACGTCGATAAGTACGGCGTTTTCGGTTTGGCGTGCTTCTTCAACGAGTTCGTTAATGTTGCTTCCGCCTCCGAATAAAGAAAAAAGTCCCATAGTTTCTTCACCTAACCTTTATTCCCTTAATGGGATGTGTTGTCTCGTTTTCTTTTGGTTTTCAAAAAAAGTTTTGCATCAATGCTTTTGTGTACTTTGCTTTTATGAGATTAACCATACCGAGTTTTACGGATTATGTCAGTGACGAAGTCACATTTAGGTATTGTTTGCGTATCGATATGATCAAAAATCCTGTTAAGGGATGTGGCTAAGGGGCCGCTAAAAATGTCAAAGGAAAAATGCTAAGGGTATGTATGGTTAAAGGACGCTGTTAAGAGTGAATCATGCGTTTATAAAAAGGGACTAGGTGGACGAGCGCCAAAATAAAAGCGCCCACAACAAGAAAGACGTGAAGGATTTCGGTGGGCCCAAAGTTTAGCGTTATCAGAAGATGATGCGTCGTGCCAAGAATTGAAAATCCGCTTATAGCTATACCGAGAAAGCAAACAAACAGGGCGACATTGATTGCGGTTAATCGTTTACGTTTTGTGTTGTAGCGTCCTTTGAAGAGCGATTTGATCCATGCGCGGTGCTGGTAGAGGTGGATAAATACTAAAACAACGCAAAGTATGCCTCCTATGCGATGTACCTGAGGAGGCAAGAATAAGCTTACAAGTTGGATGGCAAATATTACTACAAGAAGCTTGCCAGCATCGACAAGAAACTTGTTAGCATGATGGTTGCTGCTCTTAGGGGCGTTGTGTTGTTTGGCAGCCATGTTAGAACCACTTTAGCTTCTTTAAAATAAGGAGCAGCACTGCCAGGATGATGGCAGCCATGCCGGTAACAATGGCAAATCCGTAGGGCGATTCTGATAAGGGGATTCCCTCTAGGTTCATTCCAAAAAGACCACCGATAATGGTAGGAATACAAAGAACCAAGGTGAGCGTTGCCACTAATTGCATGGTGTGGTTCAAATCGTAATCCATAATCAATCCAACGTGATCAATGGCAGAATCCAAAATACCTGAATAGATCTTGGTTGTTTCGAGTGCCTGCTGGTGTTCAACGATGACATCGTCAAAAAGCTCAATCAGACCTACATCGCCCGATGCTGCAACATAGCGGCGGTATCGCTCAAATACGGTGTTGTTAGTAGCAAGAGAGGTCTGAATGTAGACGTACGAGTCGTTGAGTGCATAAAGCTCTTCTAATTCCTTGCGAGTTGGCTTTTCGATAGCAGAGGTAAGCGAGCGACGGCGCTTATCAAGTGCTTGAAGCGAGTTAAAGTATGCCTGCGATGAAGCGATAAGAATATCGCTGACAAACTCTTGTGTATCGCTGGTGTTGTGAAGATCGTCAAAATGGGTTTTAAGAATACGGATAAGGGGTAAGTGATATACCGACGAAACCGAAATGACGTGATCGCGTGTTTGAAAAATGCCAATAGGAATTGTTTTATAACGTTTTTCGCCGGTTGATTTATCGTGCAAGGGGGTGTCAACAATGAACATGACGTAGTCATCGTTGCGCTCAATACGGGAAATTTCTTCGGGATCCAGAGGGGCTATGATGTCATCTTCGTCGATATGAAAGCGCTGAGCAGTATCGTTTAATTCGTCTTCGGTGGGGTCGAAAAGAGCAATCCAACAGCCAGGTTGCTCATTGGGAACGCGAATTAAAGAATTGGTTCTTTCATTCATGATGAAGTATTCGATCACTAGAGCCTCCTTCCCAGAAAAGCACTCGGTACTTTTTCGCGTATTGTTTTTCTATTGTCGCAGATTTTTCTTAAATACAGGTTAAACGGGCATAACTTCGTAAAGCTTGTCACTAAAAAGCCCGCCGATGCAACACGAGCAAATCGACGGGCAAGGGTATAAGGATAGCTATAGAGTGTATATGGCTATAAGGGGTTTGGGAACTTGGTTAGAATTCTCGCTGTTCGTATAGCTTAATTGCAATGAACATACTTATCACGTAGAGCACCAATACCACTCCAAGGCATATCCCAATCAGAATAAGAACTGCTGAATTATCAGCGAATAACCACTGGACAACATCAGGAACATAAGAGGCAAGAGGACCTCCTTCTCCGAAGGCTACCAAGGCAATAAGAAAAATGATTACTCCCACAACAGGTACGTAACGTACGCTTTTCGTCAGGCCAACTTTAGCAACGAGAGGCAAGGTAATAGTGGAAAGAAGCAGTGCCATAGCCGCACCTGCTATCGAGCTTCCAAAAATTAGCTCAGGAGGATTCGACGTTAAGGCAAGCGTTGAGAGAAACTCCCCTGAAGGGCTTGAGTAATTCCAGGCTTGGCCAAATTCGGCTGCATTTTGAGCACCGATAAGGCTAACCACAAACCCAACGAGATAAGAAACTACTACACCGATAACAATCGAGATTAAAGCTATCACGCACAGGCTTGCATAGCGTCCCATAATAATTTCCTTGCGCGTTGCAGGAAGCGTAAGGCGAAATGTTTGCCAATCATTCATTTCGTCATAACCAGCAAGAGAAAACAGATATAGCAAAGGAATCATGGCACCAAAGCAGCTGCCTATAGGAGCAAGGGTACTGTTCATGGCAAGGCTGATAACGATCACTATGATGAAGCAGGTCAAAAACATCTGGAACAAATTGCGGCGCATAATAATGAGATCAGACAAAAGCATGGTTTTCATCGGATTTCTCCTTTCAGCATAAAGCGCATGTAGTCTTCTAAGTTGGTGCGATCACATGCGATATGGGGCAGCGCATGAGTAAGCTTTAAGCGGTCGGGAACCAGAATGTCGGTACTGTAGGCGCTTCGAAGTATGCGCAAGCTTTGAGGCTCAAACACTTCTTTTTGGAGAAGTTCTTCTACTTCTGCAGCGCGGCAGTGAGCGATTCCCGCAAGATCGCAAATCTCATCAATTTCTTTCGTAAAGATATGCTTTCCTCTATCGATGCAGACAACGTAATCAGCAATTTTTTCGAGATCAGAAGTTATGTGACTAGAAATAAGGATGCCGCGGTGTTCTTCGCTCATATAATCGCGGAGCAATTCGAGAACTTCATCACGTGCAAGGGGATCAAGTCCAGCGGTTGCTTCATCGAGAATCAAAAGTTCAGGACGATGGGCCAGCGCAAAGGCAAGCTGGAGCTTCATACCCATTCCGCGTGAGAGCGACTTAATTGATTTGGCGGTGTGTATTTCAAAGGTATGGAGCAACTCTTTGAAATACTTTGAGTCCCACGTGGTATAGGCGGCTTTCCCGATGGCGGCTATATCTGAAAGGCGGCAATCGGCGGGAAAGGGTAGGGTGTCGAAAACCACGCCGATACGTTTCTTTTCTTTATTGGTCAGTTCACTGCAGGTAGTACCAAACAGTTCAATAGAACCGCCATCGTAGCCAATAAGGCCAAGAATTGATTTGATAGTAGTGGTTTTCCCTGCACCGTTGCTTCCGATAAAGCCCGTGATGCTTCCTTCGGGTACTTCTAAGTTGATATGATCAAGATCGAATTGGTCGTAATGCTTAACCAGGTTCGTTATTTTCAAAATGCTAGACATAGGAACAATCCTTTCATAAGGATGAACGCTTCAGTTGGTGGTAAAAGTGGTGCGACAAAGCATTTGTTTTGTGACAAGTTGCTCTCGTGGCGAGAGGGTTTTGCTGAAAGAAAACCTATTCGTTAGAAAACCTACTCGTTAAGATCTGCGAGGGTATCAAGCATGTCATGTAGTTCGGAAAGAGATATTCCAGCGCTTTGTGCATTATTAAGTGCTTCTTGTAAGAGTGCCTCAATGTGCCGAAGCTGTTCTTCACGAAGCAGTTCCAGGTTTCCACCCGCCACAAAACTTCCTTTGCCTTGGCGTGTTTCGATAAAACCAAGTGCTTCTAAATCGGAATAGGCGCGCTTGGTGGTAATAACACTTACATGAAGGTCGCTTGCAAGTGAGCGGATGGAGGGGAGTGCTTGTCCTGTGGTAAGTTCTCCCTGAAGTATCGCGTTTTTAATTTGCGTTGAAATCTGTTCGTAAATGGGCTTATCACTTGAGTTTGAAATAATTATTTCCACGTTCGATGAGCCCTCCTTCTATAGACGTTAATCCTTGTGCTTTGCGGATAAGTGTCGGCAAAGCAAGGATATAGTTTGCAGGCGGGGTGAAGCTCCGGGTTGCTTCGAATTTCCCATCAAATGTTTTCAGTTCCGGTAGCTGAAAACCGAAGAAGAAATCCGGATCTCTTCTTCATTGGTTAAGGTACTCCGTGCGCTTCGCAATACCTTAACTGTGCATATCATGATAGACACAGTATATACACACTATACACACCTGGCAATACGGTTGGTAAAAAAATTTCGAGAAAGTACCGAAGTGATTGGGAAAAACACCTCTTACCAAAATGGGTTACACAGTAGTATGAACGCGTTCACGCAGTGCTACAATTTTGATAAGCAAACTAAGCAAACTAAGCAAACAACTTGAGGAGGGGTCTTTATGACGAAAAAAGTACTTATGCTTTGCGGGGATTTCACTGAAGATTACGAAACAATGGTTCCTTTCCAGGCTTTGTCGGTATTGGGCTATCAGGTAGATGCAGTTTGTCCCGATAAGAAAGCGGGCGATACGGTCGCTACCGCTGTTCATGACTTCTTGGGTGAGCAGACCTATACCGAGCTTCGTGGTCACAACTTTGCTCTTACAGCAGACTTTGATGCAGTAAAGACCGAAGACTATGAGGGATTGTTTATCACTGGTGGCCGTGCACCTGAATACATTCGTTTGAATGCGCGTGTTTTAGAGATTGTCAAAGAATTCTTTGCGGCTGGCAAACCGGTAGCAGCAATTTGCCATGGTCCTCAGGTTTTGGCTGCAGCCGGGGTTCTGGAAGGCTATAAGGCAACTGCCTATCCTGCGGTTGGTCCTGATGTTACGCTTGCAGGGGGCGAGTATGTAGAAGCTGAAATGGACGAGGCTGTAGTGGATCGCAATTTGGTAACGGCCCCTGCATGGCCTGGTGATACGGCAATCGTTCGTGAATTTGCAAAACTGATGGGTGCTAAGATCGAAATCTAATAAAGAATCCAAAGAGCAGCCCAAAGAGTATAGGGTCATAAAAGATGCTGCCGCCTTCGGATGTTGAAGACGGCAGCATTTGTGTAAAGTTACGTCAAATGAGTCCTTGCTGGAATTGTTTGCAGGCACAATTAAGCTTTTGGATAGGGCAGGATTTTATCTAGAGAGCCTCGACGGTAACAGCGGTGCCTGATGCCGTTACCATAAGCATATTCCCTTGGCCGAGAACCTCGTAATCCATATCAACACCAACAACAGCGTGAGCGCCCATTTCGGAAGCGCGCTGTTCAAGTTCTTGGAGCGCTTCTGTGCGTGCACTGAGAAGTTCGTTTTCGTAACCTTGGCTACGGCCACCAACGATATTGCGAATGCCTGCACCGAAGTCCTTGAAGATATTGATACCCGTTATGACTTCGCCGAAAACAATGCCGTAATAGCCGGTAATTTTGTAGCCTTCGATAGTTTGAGTAGTGGTAACAATCATGAGGAGATCCTCTCTCTTGTAGGCAAACAGCGCTCGCGGCATCTCTGTAATGTAGCACGTTTGTGATATCCCTTGTTGTCGTTGATCAACGAGCTAATACGAGATGCTGGGATAATCAGGGCCTTTTGCTCTCAGAAAGCTTGGTACCCTTGCAACGTTTGCCTTGTGGTATTTCGAAACCTTTGGAAAATGATAACTTTATTGCATTGTTCAATGCAATAAAAAGCGAGTTTGTCTCTTCTTAAATCTTTGAGATATTTACAATACAAAAAGAGCCTTTTTGTTGGGGAATACATGGCTCTACCTTGCCAAAGACAATTTGGCGGTAAAGCAAGGAGGGGAATATGACTGGGGGATTTCGCAATTCAACTCATTTGCTTCCTCGCGAGGCTATTTTGGCAGCAGGGGCGTTTACTGCACTTGGTACGGGCGCCATTTACATGTGGAGTATTTTTAATAAGCCTTTGATGGAAGAGTTTGGCTTTAGCACCTCTGAAGTTTCCATGATCTATTCGCTTTTCTTGCTGGCCTCTTGTTTTTCCAGTATGTTGGCAGGCTGGCTCCAGCGTCATACGCAGCCTCGCTTCATTGTGCTTGGCGCAGGTATTTTGTTTGGCTTGGGGTGGTTTTGTTCCGGGTTTGCTGACAACCTGCCCATGCTTTATCTGTTTTATAGCGGTTTTGCTGGTGCGGGTAATGGCATGCTGTATAACACGATTGTCGCGGTAGTAACAAAGTGGTTCCCCGATAAACGAGGGCTTGCCAATGGTGTTTGTATTGGGGCTATTGGCTTAGGTCCGATGATTTTTGCACCAGCTGGTAATTGGCTTATTGAAACCTTTGATGTATCAAGTGCGTTTCATATCGTAGGTGTTGTATGGCTTGTGGTGTACCTCGTATTCTCATGGCTTTTGTACGTGCCTCCTGCTGGGTGGACTCCAAAAGGTTGGAGCGAAACTGCGGCGGATGCCGAGGATTTACCTGTCAGCGCAGCGGCTAATGCGACTGCAAGTGGCGCGATACGTAGCCAACAAGCAGAGCAAGACGAGGGAAATGATGCGGGTAAATCTGCTTTTTTGGGTCAAAAAACCAAAGAGATCAAAAAACTTTCAGGGCATCATGAAGTAGCTTTCAGTTCAACACAGATGGTAAAACAACCCCTGTTCTATGTCCTGTTTGCAACGCTGATGGTTTCTTCTACGAGCGGTTTGATGGTTACTGGCCATGCTTCTGACATAGGTCAGGAGTTAGCTCACCTCACCGCCTCCGAGGGAGCCATTATGGTAAGTGTTATGGCCTTTGGTAGCTTTTTGGGACGCTTTGGATTCGGCTTTCTTTCTGATGCGATTGGTCGCTATAACGCCCTTATCATTTCTTTGGTGATAAACGCAGTCGTGATGGTTTTACTGCTTGGTCATGCCACTACTTTTGTGACATTCTTGTTGGCGGTAAGCGTTGTAGGCGCGTGCTTTGGAGGCACTATGTCTATTGTGCCTGCTATTGTGGGTGATGCGTTTGGATCATCAAATTTTGGTCAGAATTATTCTTTTGTGTATCCGGGTTATACGGTAGCTTCCTTTGTAGGACCGATGGTTGCCGCATCTACCGTTGAAGCACTTGGTACCTACGTTCCTGCCTTTACGGTTGCAGGTGCTATTTCGATTATTGGTATTGTGCTTGTATTCATCGCAAAGATGCTTGCTTATAAGTTAGAAGATGAAAAGGCGGCAATGAGCCCAGACGGCTTTTAAAAAAAAGAAAAGAAACGAAAAGATACAAGCCGATAAGTTTGCAAACAGGTAAGCTTATCGGCTTAGTTTTTTTTTGGCTTAGGCAAGTTCAATCTGTGTTGCAAACATACATTCACCAGCCATGTTTCCTTGCGTTGCTATGCCTACCGATACGATAGTGTTGTTCTGTCGTTTGGAATGAATGCGTACCGTATCGCCGAAACGAAGTTCGTGACGATAGTCAATCTGGAAGGTTTTGATAGGTTCGTTTTCGGCAAGGTTTAAGGCATTCATGACAAAATTGGGATACTTAGAATTGTTCACGTGGCCATTGATATCGAGATCAACAAATGAAACAGAATCTTTAATGCCTTCATCTTCAGGCGTAAATGTTTTGATCTTACGAAGTTTTTTATCGAATACTTTTTCTTCAGAGAAATCCTGTGGACCGTTATAGAAATCGCGTGCTGAAGCAAAGCTTCGTGTTTCGTAATCCATTAAGATCCAATCGGAGCTGCATTTTACCAAAGGTGATCCATCGAGCTTTCTCATGGTGTATTCGCGCTGAAAGCCTAGGCGAGTTGGTGCAAGGGGCCAGGTTCGGGCAATTACCTGTTCATGGAGTGCAGGTGTTTCTATCACTTCATATTTGATGCGAGTGACAACCCAAAACAAACCGGCATCTCGTAATTCTTTCCACGTCATCCCTGGTACCTGTTCGGCGTTTACCCCTGCTACATCTTGGAACACATCCAGAATGGAAGAAGGAAGAAGGCGTGCGTAGCGATCGAAGTCTCCGGTGCGTAGCTGATAAGTTTGTTCGTATCCAATAGTCATAACAGGCCTCTCACATGCGTTGTAACTCTGTAGCAAAACAATACAGAAAGGTGTTTGTTGAAACATAGTGTTCAGTATAGGTTTTCGCGATTTGAATACCCACCAAACAAAAACAAAAAAGCATTGCACAAAAGCATAGCAGCGAAGAGGGGCTTTGCAATTATTTAGTAACAAAAGATTCGTCCAAGGAGGTTTTTAAGCACTCTCCTGTAAGGAAATTGGGAACATTTGTACGATATGTGATAGGCTTGTTTCGTGAATCAGGTTGGACTCAAGGTAGGCTTGCCTTATGGCGGAATTCAATACAAGTCAGACTCATAGAACAAGCGATAGTGCAAGTGATGATACACGTGAGGATCTTGCGCCCTGCAGTGCGCTTTATGCTCCAGATGCCCTGTCGTTTCAGCAACGTTTAAATGAAGCGCAGCTTGAGGCAGTCACGACAACAGAAGGATACGTGCGAGTGATCGCGGGTGCGGGTACGGGTAAAACTCGTACTCTGACTGAGCGTTTTGCGTACTTGGTAAATGAGCTAGGCATTCTTCCGGGAAATATTCTGTGTGTTACCTTCACCAATAAGGCAGCCAATGAAATGCGAAGCCGCATTAAAAAGCTCACCGGGGGAAATGATACTGGCTATATCAACACGTTTCATGGCTTCTGTGTGTCGGTGTTGCGAGAAGATGGGCATGCAATTCAGTATCCCAAAAGTTTTTTAGTGCTTGATAATGGCGATATTGATGCCATGCTTCAAATCATTTACGAGGAGCGTGGCCTTACTATGAGGAACATGACGTTTTCTCAAGCGCGCGACATGATCGAGATGCAAAAACTGGTTGAGCGTCCTGAATACTACCGGGATATGCTCTCCCTTTCTTTGAAAGAGCTTCATAAAAAGTATGTGTCAGCCACAAAGCCCCATGACATTATTTTCTTTGGGTATCTGTATCAGGAAAAGAAATGTTTCGGGGTGGACTACAACGATCTTTTAGTGTTTGTGCTCTATCTGTTTGCCTCAAATCCAGAGATTCGTTTGAAATGGCAGCAGCGTTTGGAATACATCATGGTTGATGAATTTCAAGACATTGATGCTATTCAATATCAACTTATGGAAGCGCTTGCGGCATACCACAAAAATCTGTTTGTCGTAGGTGATCCCGATCAGACTATCTACACCTGGCGTGGTGCTAATGTGCGTTTTTTGCTTGATTTTGACGAGCGTTTCCAAGACACCCACACCGTTATGATGCTGGATAACTATCGCAGTGTTCCGCAGGTTGTAGAGGTAGCGAATTCTTTAATTGCGAAAAATAAAGAGCGTATACCTAAGGATCTTGTGGCGGTTCGAAGCGATCATGGGCCGACGGTTTGGCGACATGCAAAATCATCTGTTGAAGAGGCCCAATGGATTGCGCAAGGCGTGCAGTCACTTCATCAGGCGGGGATTCCTTATCGTGCTATTGCGGTGCTGTACCGTGCACATTATGCTTCGCGTCCTATTGAAGAAGCGTTTTTGAAGGCGCAGATACCACACACTATTTACAGTGGGGTGCCGTTTTTTAGCCGAAAAGAAGTAAAAGATGCCCTTTCTTATTTGCGGATGATTGCCTACCAGGATGATCTTTCCTTTGCACGCGTGGTTAATTCTCCTAAGCGTAATATGGGCAAACGTCGTATGGCCTTCTTGCGTCAGGAAGCCGAAAACCGAGGTCGTTCATTGTATGACACGCTTCAAGCGACGATTGAAAGTGAGATCTTTAAAGGCACGAAAGCTAAGG
The DNA here is from genome assembly GCA_900554685.1 of uncultured Cryptobacterium sp. Classification (GTDB taxonomy): domain Bacteria; phylum Actinomycetota; class Coriobacteriia; order Coriobacteriales; family Eggerthellaceae; genus Anaerotardibacter. Next base: position 10,356 of record USIG01000020.1, on the reverse strand, counting down.
ACTTCCTTGCTTTGATTGAACATTTTAGAGCTGCGTATGAAAACCGTCCGGTATCGGAAGTGCTTTCGGCGATTTTGAACGAAAGTGGCTATGAATACACCCTGCGCACAGAGGGTGCACAAGAGCGGCTGGACAATTTAGCAGAACTTAAACAATCGATCTATGAATTCGAAACTACGTGTGGTGAGGAAGTGACGCTAGAGAATTATCTATCGCAGGTAGCTCTTCTTTCTAATTTGGATGCGTTTGATGATGCGCAGGATAAAGTTCGCTTGATGACGATTCATTCGGCTAAAGGTTTGGAATTTCCCCATGTATTTTTGTGCTCTCTTTCCGAAGGAATTTTGCCTTCGCGCAAAACAAGAACGTTTGAAGCGATGGAAGAAGAACGGCGATTGGCTTTTGTCGCTCTTACCCGTGCGCGTGATGGGTTGTACCTAACAGAAGCTGAAGGGACCGGTCATGAAAATATGCCACGCTATCCTTCACGGTTTTTGTTAGAGATTGATCCTTCGACGCTTGAATTTTCAAATCCTCCTACAGAAGTGCAGATGCAGCAGGCACGAAGTGCCTATGGCTTTACCGATAGGTGGATAGAAGAAATGTCTGCCGTGCCTGATTTTGCGGTAGGCGAGCGAGTCTTGCATTCAGTTTTTGGGGAAGGCGTGGTGCAGGATATAGACGAAGAAAAGCGTGCCTATGTAATTCAGTTCGATTCACTGCCAACTCCTCGTGCTTTGAGCTTTCGAGTAAAGCTAAGCCGTCCTTAGTTGAGGCGAGTCGGGTTGTCCCTAGTTGAACAAAGGTGGGTTGCCCCTAGTGGAGCAAAGCTGGGCTGCCCTTAGGCTGAACCATCTTCTGATTTGTGTTGTTTGCTACAATAGCGCCTGCGCTGATACTTGACTGGTTGTGAGATCTGCTCAGTATCTGTTTGCATAAAAAATTACCCGCTTTATCAGAAGTGGTTTGAGATTATTTTGTAAGAATGGTCTGCAAGGAAAGGAAGACGCCCATGCTGGTGCTTGACGATACTTATATTTCTCCTGAGGTATTTGAGTTTGCGGAACAAACACAGGAACCGATTTTTGACAATGCATCAGCTCGTCGCTATAAGGCGGAGGGTAAAAACCTTTCTCTTGCTGATAATCGCGAAGCGGCAAAGGGCCGCATCGTTGCCTTTTCGGAAGCATATCTCGATGAGGTTAAGCGCTTTTGCGATGAACCCACCGCTCGTGCTATTTCGCTTTGTAAAGACAAGGCACAATGTCGTCGTTTGCTTGCGCCACTTTTCCCTGATTATATGTTCGAAGAATTTACGCTTGACCAACTAAGCGCTGTTGACCCTTCCACCTTAAAACTTCCCGTTGTTTTGAAACCTTCAACTGGGTTTTTCAGCCTTGGCATTTACCCCATTTTTTCTGTTGAAGATTGGCAAGCCGCCTGCAGAGATATTCAAGAACATTCCGGCAATTGGAGCAAACAATATGGCTCCACAGTCGTAAATAACACCAATTTTTTGGTAGAAAGTTATCTTGAGGGTGAAGAATACGCTATCGATGCGTATTTTAATGAACGGGGAGAAACGGTTATTTTAGACATCCTTAAGCATGATTTTGCAGGTACCGAGGATGTGTCGGATCGTTTGTACTACACCTCGAAGGCAGTAATTGAAGAAAATATGGAAGCAATGAAGGACTTTCTTGAGAAAAGCAATGAGTTGCTTGGGTTCAGGAATTTTCCTGTGCATGTAGAAGTGCGCGTTGGACAAGATGGGGTCGTTAACCCAATCGAATTCAATCCTTTGCGCTTTGCAGGTCTTTGCACGACAGATCTTTCTTACTTCGCTTACGGATTTAAGACCTATGAAACCTATTTACGAAACGAGCAACCCGACTGGGATAGCGTTCTTGCAGGTAAAGAAGGCAAACGCTATAGCATGGTAATGCTCTCTACCGATGGCACAGCGCTCCCTGAAACCTATACGTTTGACTACAATGCTGTTCAACGCACGTTTTCGAAGGTTCTGTCGTGTCGAAAGCTTAATGCGAGGCAATACAATACCTTTGGCGTTTTGTTTACCGAAGCTTCTGATGAGGCTTGGAAGGAAGAATCTGACTACATATTGCACTCATCACTGCAGGAGTTTTTATCGTAGCAGTGCCGCCTTACCTTATAGGGATTATGCCTAGTAGATATAAACCTCTTTTGGCGCCTTTGCGAGTAATTCGTTCAATTCGTTTATCTTGATGTTGATGTGCCTTTTGTCAGCGACTTACCTTATTGGTGAGCGCTGATGTAGCTTTGATCAATAGTGATCTTGCAGATCGCTTCGGGATGTTTTTCCTTCACTAAAGACGAAATACGCTTTTTGAGTTCGTCATCGGAGAGGGAAAAATCAGCGGGCTTTACGCAGTCAAAGATCACATTGGTGTGTGTGGGACCCGGAACAGTACGTAAATCGTGAATCGAAAGATTCGGATTGATGGTCTTAACCAAGGTATTGATCTGATTGCGCAAGTCTTTTACTTCGGGGTCGTCAGTAACGATGGGGTCATAGTGTAAGGTGACAATAAGACCTTCGTCGTTTTTGAAGTCCTGCTCGATATTATCAATCAGATCATGACTTTCCATAGGATCAGCTTCTGCAGCCATTTCCACATGGGCACTGGCAAACTGACGACCAGGACCGTAATCGTGCACCATTAAGTCATGGGTCCCTAAAACACCTGGATAGCTCATTATTTTCTTTTGTATATGAGCGACCACTTCGGGTTCGGCTGCTTTGCCAAGCAGCGGGCTTACGGTTTCGCGCATAAGTTGAATGCCGCTGTATACGATAAACACTCCAACGGCGATACCAACCCAGCCGTCTAAATCAACGCCGGTAAAACTTGATATGATCGCGCAGAGCAAAACAACAGAAGTGGTGATGACGTCGTTACGTGAGTCGACGGCGGTCGCTTCAAGGGTTGTTGATGAGATGCGTTTTCCTACCGTGCGGTTAAAGAGCATCATCCAGAATTTGACCAGGATAGAAAGAATCAAAATTATAGCTACAACCAGGTTGAATTCAGTAGGGGTGGGGTTGAGTACCTTATCAAGTGATGACTGAATAAGTTCAACACCGATTACTACGATGATCACCGCTACAGCAAGTCCCGATAGATATTCGTAGCGTCCATGGCCATAAGGATGTTCAGGATCGGCTGGTCTGCTTGCCAGCTTGAAGCCAAGAAGACTAATAACGTTGCTTGCTGCATCGGAGAGGTTGTTAAGTGCATCAGCGATAATAGAAACTGATCCCGCAAGAAATCCGATTAACCCTTTCGAGGCACACAATAAAACATTGCAGATGATGCCAACGATGCCGGCAAACTGTCCATATGTGGTGCGAACCTGAGGATCGTCGTGATAGGCGTAACCTTTTACAAAATGTCTAATAAGCCATTCAGTCATAGATAATCTCTTCCTTTACTGGGGGATCAGTTGACCAGTCTAGTCGTTTTGAAAGTTTGTCGCCACTGTTTCAGGAAGTTTACTTTAGGTACCTCTATGTGCGCGATACGCCGCGAAGGGCAGTACGAGGAAGAATGGCTTGAAGCGAGGGAAGTATCTCGTACAAATCGTTTTCGTCCCATGCAGAGAAGATCCCTTTGCCCGCAAGGACGGTGTCGGAATCGACGAATTGCTGGATAAACCAACATACGTAATCAAAAGGATACGATTCCTCCTTAGCAAGTGATGCTATCCATTGAGCGGTGTCAATAAGGGTGGCTGGGGTGTGTAATTGGGTAAGAACGGTTGTCCGGAACTCGAAGGGAATACTACTCTGTAGTAAAAGGCGCATGCTTTTTTCGAGACGAGGAAGCAAAAGGGTTTGCGAAGATGCGCTCGTTAGAGGCGTGCCTACCGAAAGCGTGTCCGTCAGAGGCGTGCCCGTCGGAGGTGTGTGTGTCAGCGGCGCGTCCAGCCCAACTGTTTGAGCATAACGATCGGGACTGTTTTTGATATCCATTGCTACATAGTCAACAAGATCTAGCGATATCAGGTTGTTAAGGATGTCGGGATGTGAGCCGTTGGTGTCAAGCTTTACGAGAAAGCCTTGGTCTTTGATCTTTTTACAAAATGATCCAAGATCGTTTTGGAGGGTTGGTTCTCCTCCCGTGATGCAAATGCCATCTAAAAGCCCTTTTCGTTTTTGCAGAAAGGAAAAGAATTCTTCTTCTGAAAGAAAAAATGGTTTTAGATCAGGGGCGAGTGGTACCACTAAATCTGCGTTATGACAAAACGGACAGCGAAAGTTGCATCCAAGAGTAAAGATACTAGCCGCAGTTTTACCGGGGTAGTCCAATAGCGTTAGTTTCTGTAGACCTGCAATCTTCATGGCGCGCATCGTAGCACAGTTTTGTGCTTGGTGGTGTTGGTAAAAGGTGCAATAAAGGTAAAGCACTAAAGCTTATCGGTGAGGCGATTTCTTTGTGAGTGATACGAGCTCAACGAAAAGTAACACACAATATATTGTGGTTATATACAGCCGAATACCTATATATTGCAATTTGTGTATTGCTGGCTATGAGCTTAGCGCGTATGGTTAATAAGCACACAAGGAAAGTATTGCCTCTCGATATCTCAGGGCTTTCTTGCGAAGGGAGCTGTTTTACCTAGAAGGATTTTTCTTGTGCTATCCAATGATTTGTTTACGTAAGCACTTTTGTTCTAACGAAAATTTCAGTTGAGGAGAGCAGTATGTATCAGGTCCAAAAGCGCGATGGTAAAATCGCCGAATTTGATGTCACAAAAATTACCGCTGCTATATCAAAGGCTTTCGATGCTCTTGAAAAGCAATATCATCCTTCTACGATCGATTTGTTGGGACTTAACGTAACAGCGCATTTTGAGCCCAAGGTTAAAGACGACATCATTAGCGTTGAAGATATTCAGGATAGCGTTGAAGAGGTTCTTTCCACTGCAGGCTATGCTGATGTGGCAAAGGCATATATTCTTTATCGCAAACAACGTGAAAATGTTCGTAATGCAAAGGCAACGCTTTTAGACTACAAAGCGCTGGTTGATAGCTACCTTAAGGTAGAAGACTGGCGTGTTAAGGAAAATTCCACGGTTACCTATTCGGTTGGTGGACTTATCCTGTCAAATTCGGGCGCTATTACGGCAAATTATTGGCTTTCTGAAATATATGATCGTGAAATTGCGGATGCTCATCGCAACGCAGAAATTCATATACACGATCTATCGATGCTTACTGGCTATTGTGCAGGATGGTCTCTAAAGCAGCTTATCCAAGAAGGCCTTGGCGGCATTCCGGGAAAGGTTACCTCAAAGCCGGCAAGTCATCTTTCTAGTCTGTGTAACCAGATGGTGAACTTCTTGGGCATTATGCAAAATGAATGGGCAGGTGCTCAGGCTTTTTCAAGTTTCGATACTTATCTGGCACCGTTTGTTCGCAGCGATAAGCTAACCTACAAAGAAGTAAAGCAGTGCATTGAATCATTTGTATTTGGTGTAAACACGCCCAGTCGTTGGGGTACTCAGGCTCCTTTTTCCAATATCACTCTCGATTGGGTATGTCCTGATGACTTGAAAGATCAGCCTGCTATTGTTGGTGGTGTTGAGCAGGACTACACCTATGGTGAATGCCAACATGAAATGGATATGGTAAACAAGGCTTTTATTGAAATCATGATCGAAGGCGATGCGAATGGTCGTGGTTTCCAATATCCTATTCCCACCTATTCCATTACGAAGGATTTCGATTGGTCTGAAACAGAAAACAATAAGCTGCTGTTTGAGATGACCTCAAAATACGGCACGCCCTACTTTAGCAACTACATTAACTCCGATATGGAGCCCTCTGATGTTCGCTCGATGTGCTGTCGCTTGCGTTTGGACTTGCGCGAGCTTCGTAAAAAGTCAGGTGGCTTTTTCGGAAGTGGTGAATCAACAGGATCGGTAGGCGTGGTAACAATCAATATGCCTCGCATTGCCTATCAGGCAAAAGATGAAGCAGATTTTTATGCGCGTCTTGATCATCTGATGGATTTGGCCGCCCGCTCACTTAAAACAAAGCGCACTGTTATCACCAAGTTCTTGGAAGCTGGTCTCTATCCTTATACCAAGCGTTATCTGGGTACCTTCGATAATCATTTCAGTACCATTGGTTTGGTTGGTATGAATGAAGCATGCTTGAATGCGAAGTGGTTGCGAAAAGACCTTACGCAGGTTGAAGCTCAGCAGTTTACCAAAGACGTGCTCAATCATATGCGTACTCGTTTAAGCGATTATCAAGAGCAATATGGTGATCTCTACAACCTAGAGGCCACCCCTGCAGAATCCACCACCTATCGCTTTGCTAAGCACGACAAGGAAGTTTTCCCCGATATTATTACGGCTAACGAAAACGGAACGCCTTATTACACCAACAGTTCTCATTTGCCGGTTGGCTATACCGAGGATATCTTCAGTGCTTTGGATGTTCAGGATGATCTGCAAACGCTCTATACCTCAGGTACGGTATTTCATGCGTTTTTAGGTGAGAAGCTGCCTGATTGGAAAGCAGCTGCAACACTGGTAAGAAAGATTGCAGAAAACTACAAGTTGCCCTACTACACTATTTCTCCGACCTATTCGGTTTGTAAAAACCATGGTTATATTGCCGGGGAAGTGTATGAATGCCCCTATTGCCATGAGAAGACAGAAGTCTACAGTCGCATCACCGGCTATTATCGTCCTGTTCAAAATTGGAATGATGGCAAGACACAAGAATTCAAAGACCGCAAGGTGTATAGCGTTGAAGCATCGAAATTCGCTAAAAGCAGTTCTGCCTTTGTCTCCGCGGTGGAACAAACTGCTCGTGCTGCTTCGCCAATACCGTTAGAGCGCACAGCGAGCGGTTCTGGTCAGACATCCCCTGCTCTTAACAAGGCGGAATCTGTCTCTCATCGGGTATCATCTGCCTCTGATGAGATGAAAGCTGGTTTTACTGATAAAGCAGAAAAACGTGAAATTCCGCTTTTTGAGAGTGAGGAAGCGCTGCAACAAGAGACGCTAAAACCAGGCCTTTATTTGGTTGCAACGCATACCTGTCCTAACTGCCACTTTGCAGCGGCGCAGTTGGATAAGGCTGGAATTGCATACACTACGCTTTATGCTGAGGAAAATCAGGAACTTATTAATCACTTTAATTTGATGCAAGCTCCCACCTTACTTCAGGTATCTGATGAAGGTGAAGTTGAGGTGTGTGCGGGTGCTCCTGCGGTTCTTAAGGAAGTTTCTCGCTTGATGGCAACGGCATAAGAAGAAAAACGGGGAAGGCGAACGGCAAGACGGATAGCGAACAATAGGGTATATAACAAACAGCAAGGCAGATAAACAGCAAGGCAGATAAACTTAAAAGAGAGATAAAATCCTTTGGGCTCGACGCCTCAGTGGTGTCGGGCCCTATTTTTATACCTTTAACCCTTAGTTTTCGGTTATTCTGTCTTAAAAGCGGCTGTCAACTCTAAAATTTAGGGTCAATTATCTTGAACTGACTTGAAAATTTAATTTTGAATAGGGCAAAATTCAAATGTAAGTTTTCTTAAGAATTGAACAGTTCGAATTGTACGCATCATGATTACCTATGACATTGAGCAACGAGGCTCCCTTTCAAAATACGAATACCTGTATCGCTGTATCCGCAAAGATATTAGACGGGGCGTTTTGCTTGCAGGAACTAAGCTTCCTTCAAAACGTGTGTTGGCAGAGCATCTTTCTTTGAGCGTATCAACGGTAGAACAGGCCTATGATTTGCTTGTGAGTGAAGGATACGTGCAAGCAAGAAAGGGGAGCGGGTTTTATGTGTGCCCTACACCTAAAGGAGTGGTGCACATCAGTCCTTTTGCTATTGCTACCGATGAAGAAGATGATGCTTGGCAAGTACCTACTATAGACTTTAGAGCCAATAGATGCAGCTTGAATTTGTTTCCTCGAGACACCTGGTTGCGTATCATGCGTCGCAGTTTATCGGAGGGAAATGAGGCTTTATTTGAAACGGTTCCCTTTAACGGACTTGCAAGCTTGCGTGAGGCGATTGCTCAGTATCTCTATGAGTTTAAGGGTATCTATACCACGCCTAATCAGATTGTTGTGGGGGCAGGAACAGAATACCTCTATAGTCGTCTATTGCAGCTTTTTGGGTCACGCTCAGTGATTGCAATCGGGGATCCCGGATATAAAAAACTTGCAGATATTTCTCGTAATATGGGCACCTTATGGGAGTATCTTCCCGTTGATGAACAGGGAATTCTTGTTGAGGAGCTTCATAACAGCCCCGCTGAAGTAGTTCATGTTTCTCCTGCTAATCATTTTCCTTTGGGCATTGAAATGTCAGATGAGCGACGTCGGGCGTTGCTGGAGTGGGCCAGCAAAGACTCTCATCGCTACATCATTGAGGACGACTACGACTCAGAGCTTCGTTTCAGCGGACGAGCAAAGCCTGCTCTTTTTACTCAGGATGTAAATCAGAAAGTTATTTATCTCAATACCTTTTCTAAGACACTTGTGCCCTCACTGCGCATTTCTTATATGGTTTTACCAAAGGCCTTAATGGAACTCTATACCCGTCAACTCAGCTTTTATTCTTGTACGGTATCCAGTTTTGAACAGGATGCTCTTGCTCGTTTTATTTCTGGCGGATATTTTGAACGCCATATAAATCGCTTGCGTCGTTATTACAACAAACAGCGAAAAGCTGTTGTCGAAGCGCTTAAATGCTCTGATCTGATGAAGATAGGTAAGGTGCACAACATTAATGTAGGTACGCATCTTTTGTTGTCAGTGGATTCGCGCTTAAGCGATGATGAGATAGCTCAAAAGGCACAAAAGCTTGGTATGCATATTGCAATGTTGTCTGATTACTGTATATATCCTAGTGTTCAATCTTCTCATTACGTCGTTATAAATTTTGCCAGCATTGAACCCGATCAGGTAAAGACGGCTGTATCACTTTTGCTCAAGATATTTCAACTGACCTGAAATAATTGTTTCGAATTGATTCTACTTATGCCTTGGTGCCTTCACGTAGGATGTGAGCCGACAAAAGCAAAACAACTTGAAAAGCAAACAGTGCGTATTGCGATTAAGGAGAGGATACCTATGGCAAAGGTAGCAATTATTACCGGTGGTTCTCGTGGTCTTGGTGCCGCAATGTCTCGCAAGCTTGGTGAATTGGGCTACAACATCGCTTTGAATTATCGCAGTGATTCTTCCCGTAAGTTCTGTGATGAAATCGCTGAAGAGCTTAAGGAAAAGTATGGTACGGAAACGTTGATTGTTAAGGCTGATGTTGGCTCTTTTGAAGGTTGTAAGGCTTTAGTCGACGCGGCAGTAGAGCACTTTGGCGATAAGATTGACGCTTTAATTAACAACGCAGGTGTTACAAATAATTGCAATTGGATCGATATTGAACCGGCGGCGTATGAAAACGTCATCAATATCAACCTGCTTTCTGGCATGCATATGACTCATTTGGTTCTTCCTTATATGATCAACCATTCTGATACTAAGGAGAATCAGTGCAACATTGTTTCTACCAGTTCAGTTGGAGGTTTGACAGGCGTAATCAACCAGGCAGATTACTGTGCTTCTAAGGCGGGCGTTATCGGTTATACGCGAGCTCTTGCGCTTGAATATGCTGCTCAGGGTGTGCGCGTAAACGCGATTGCACCAGGTATGATCATGACCGATATGCTTCGCGGAGTTAATCAGGACGAGCTCAATGCGCTTGCGGCAACTATTCCTCAGGGCTATATTGGCGATCCTTCTGATATTGCAGGTGCACTAGGCTATATCTTGACGGCACCTTATCTGACTGGTCAGGTAATTTCACCGAATGGTGGCTTTGTTCTTGCCTAGTTAGCAGGGCAAAAGCGAGGTGAGTTTTGGATGTGCACTCTGCAGGCGGGCTCATCTAACGTATTGCCTAACGTATTGTTCTTTCGTGTTTTGCCTGAACTATCTCTTTGTAGACCAAACTATCTCTTCTCTTTAAAACGCGCTCTTCGGAGCGCGTTTTTCTTTCACACCAGACAGCATCTCTCTTTGTGTGTTGTTCAGGCAAACTATCTCTTGTTAACGGTTTTCTTTCTCCTGGATAAGAGGTGGATGGATGCCTTATTAAACAGGTATGATGGTGCGCAGTATATAAGTTGGGGTATTAAGAATGCTTCCAACACAACCATTTGTTAAGGGAGCAAATATGTCGTACGAACCGACGGATTCTGCCGCAGGAAATCCATTACCAGAAAACGATCTTGATCCTCGAATTCTTTCTCCTGAAGAAAAGAAGAAAACACCTCTTCT
>USIG01000019.1 GCA_900554685.1 uncultured Cryptobacterium sp. | reverse complement strand
CGGGACATGATTCTTTTTTGCTGGATTTAAGGGCATTTTTGTCGAGTAAAGCAAGAATTGCATAACCTGCTTCCGGTTTTTGGACCATCAACTAATACCCCATGTCACCAAACAACAGATATTTGACTCAAACACTACAAAATGAGCTTTGCTTTTTCTCAGGCGTTGCTTCCACAGAAAGAAACCTATGCAATTCTTGCTCTACTCGACATTTCAAGGGCAAAAAAGTGAAAATTCCATTTTCCGAACCACTAATTAACACCTTGCTCCATCGCCTGGAAAGTTTTCTCGCAAACACAAGCTATCATGTTCTACTAACCCAAAAGTTAGTGCTATGCACGCTTTGGCATGGCGCATAAAAAGAAGAAACCAATGATAAAGAGCACCGCAATCGAGAGAACCCCAAATGAAGCATTGCCTGTTATTTGAGTAAACAGACTCACTAGAAAAGTTCCCATAACAGCGGCGTATTTGCCAAAAATATCGAAGAACCCATAGTATTCGTTTGCCTTGTTTTTCGGGATAAGCTTGCCAAACTCTGAACGGGAAAGCGCTTGGATGCCGCCCTGGAAAAGACCCACACAAATCGCCAGAATCCAAAACTCGAGCGCAGATTTCAAGAAAAATGCCGCGAACATAACAATACAAAAGTAAGCAAGCACTCCTACCATGAGCATATGACGTGTCCCGAATCGCTTTGCGAGCCTGCCATAAGCAATCGCAGAAGGAAACGCGACAAACTGAGTAACGAGCAGAGCCAGCACTAGCTGCGTTGAATCAATCCCTAAGTCAGTACCATAGCTGGTAGACATTTTAATAACGGTATGAACTCCATCGATATAAAAGAAAAAGGCCACAAGAAAGAAAAGCAAACGTTTATCGCGAACAATGCTTTTAACGGTAACGGCTAAGCTTGAAAACGTTGCTTTAAAGACATGATTAGAACGCTGCCGAAAATGCGTTTGCTTTACGTTCTTTGCAAGAGGAATAGTAAACGCAATCCACCACAATGCGGTAACGACAAACGCTATTTTCATACCCGTGCCCATATCAAGCCCAAACGAAGGACCACCGAGCACTATCGCCAAACAGGCAATAAAAGGAATGCACGAACCAATATAGCCCCAGGCATACCCATGTGAAGAAACCTGATCGTAGCGATCTTCAGTAGTGGTATCGATGAGAAAAGCATCGTAGAACACCATAGAGCCATTAAGCATAATGGCAGAAATCACGTACACTACCAAAAACGCGAGAGCGTGTTGCGGAACTCCTAGCGCAGCACAAGCCAATGCACCAGTACCAGCAAAACCGACGAGGAACTTTTTCTTATTGCCGGCCAAATCGGCCAAGCTGCCCAAAAACGGCATCAAGAGCGCCAGAATCAGGGACGCTACGGTTTCGGCATAACCCCATGCCACCACAATAGACGACCCCTCTTCGGCAAGAGACGCAAAATAGACTGGGATCAGCGCTGTTGACAACATAACAAAAGCCGAATTTCCCACATCATACAAAACCCAGCTCACTTCTTTTTTCGTTAGCCCAAACGCCATTACCGCATGGTCCTTTCCCGCAAAGCAATTCGATACAACTTCTCTCTTGAACGAATCGCAAAACACACTCATTATGAACGGAGAAAAGTATACGTGTCCCTTTGCATGATTAAACGTAAAAAACTGTAAAGAATGGAAGGTGCCCTATGCCAGCAATTATTACCCACGATCGATTTGCTCATGAAATGCTAGGCCGACCTGCCACTTCTTTTATTTCAACTGAAGAAGAAAAAAATGCTTTTCTTTTAGGAAGCCAAGGGCCCGATCCCTTATTTTTCTGTGTCATATCCCCCGCGCTGGCACCTTACAAAGGACTAGGAAGCTTAATGCATGACAAAAAGCCAGCAGAACTGATGAGCGTTATGTCGACAATAGCAACCAAGTGCCCCTCAAATAGCCAAGCTGTTGTACGAGCATTCTCTGCGGGATTTTTATGCCACTATCTCCTCGATCGCAGGGCGCATCCTTTTGTGTATGCCCAGCAGTACGCCTTTTGCAATGCAGGCATAGAAGGTCTTACCGCAAAAGATGGTCACGAAGTCCATGCCGTAATCGAAAGCGAGCTTGACGAATACATTCTCTACACGCACACCGGTCTTACCATCGCAACCTACAAACCGTATAAGGAAATCCTTAAAGCAAGCGAACAAACCCTTGCCGCTCTCTCGCACGCCCTTTGTTCTGCCTTGTGGGAAACGTACGAAAAGCTCTCCCCAGCATCTTTGTTTTCGAAAAGTGTGCATAACTATCGTCGTGTGCAATTTGCCACTTATTCTCCTTTTGGCGTAAAGCGTCACTTGTACGGAGCCGTAGAAAGAAAATTTAGAAACCACTCATTTGCTCAAGCGTTTTGTCACAGACCTTACGCACTCAAAGAAAGCGCTTTTGGCAACCACGATAATCAAACATGGGCAAATCCCTTTACAGGCGAAACGAGCACGGCAAGCTTTGATGATCTTTTCGAGGGCGCTCTTGAAGAAGCCAATACCCTAATTCCTTCGTTTGTCGCTGGCTTAACGCGCGAAGAGGCACACGCTCTAACAAAAGACCTTAATTTTTCCGGCAAAATAAGCAGCGAGAAATAATTGACGGACATCAGCCGATTTTAGTTCGTCATTCGATCCTGCGTTGCTCTTGCCGGAAGAGCAACACTTGCTAAAAGAACTCCCAGAGCGCAAGAATCAATCACTGGCCCTAACAAGATCGGATTCGTAAGATATTCCCGTCCCGAGGTGTCAAGCAAAGAGCCCGCGATCAATCCTAAAATCAAGAGCAGCCCCGCAAGAATCATGCCCGTCACACACCATACTCGTTTGCCTGTTCCGCACAAAAGCGAACTTACGAGTGACGCAAGCACCCATGCCAAAACCATAATCCACGTCGACGGCTGACTGAGCAAATGAAGAAGCGTTTCATTGTAATGAGGATCAAGAGGAATTGTCGCAAACGTGATTGCGTCCCACCCAAACAATGAACCTGAACCAAGCCCTGCAAGTATAAGGGCAAGACATGCTGCATACAGCACTGAAATAAGGGCATCCCGCACCGACAAAAGAAACCCCGCGACAAAGCTCCCCAAAGGAGCCAAGCCGATAGCTCCAAAAACTACCCCAACCAGTCCCGTGACGCTCGCTTCGACCGAATATCTCGCACAGTAAAACCACCAGAGACCTGTTGCAGCCATAAACACAATCCCTGCAAGAGGCGCGCCATACGCACAAAGAACTACCCCGAAAGCTTCAGCAGATACCAGGGCACCCCACGAAGGAAGAAACACGGTAAGTCCGACACAAAAGGCAAGAATACCCCATGAAACAGGTTGTGTTCCCCATGAGTCAAAGCCTAAAACCACGTTGATTCCCACAAAAGACAGCAGGCCCACACACAGCGCCGCTGTTATACGCAGACCAACTGATCGCATACGCGGCGATATATGCCAATGGCTCATTTGGCCAAAACGCGAATCGTCATAGGTACCATATTCACTATTGGCAGCATCCTGTCCGTAAATATCACCAGAATCAAACGCCTCGGTATCTTCGTAAAGATCGTCTTGGTCAAGCCCTGCTTGATCGGCTTCGGGCAAATCACTTGCGCTTACTAAGCGCTTTAAGGCATTTTTTCCTTTACGCGTGCTACCAAGACAGGGCTGTAATTGTTCCGCGAAATCTTTGACCGAGTCATAACGTTCGTGAGGATCTGGATCAAGCGCGCAAAACAGTATGTCGTCAATATCTTCGTCAAGGCCTTCCATACAAAGTGAGGGAATAACCAATTCGGCATCGTAAATAGCATCTTCAGCTTCAGCGAGCGAATCGACCACAAACGGATTAGTACCCGCAATCATTTCGTACGTCAAACTAGCAAGTGCCCATTGATCACAGCGCTCGTCGAGCTCTTGTTGTGTCATCTGCTCGGGAGGCATATAGCCAATAGTGCCTCCTGCTGCCGTGCCATAGCCCGCCTCAGTCGCCAGACGCGCAAGGCCAAAGTCAGTCACTTTTACCTGACCTTGATGGTCAATAAGTACATTTTCTGGCTTGATATCAAGATGAAGAACATGCCGCTTATGAGCTACCTCGAGAGCATGTGAAACCGCCTTAAAGACCGCCGCCACAATATCGGCATTAATATCGTGAGGGTATTTCGCCAACAGCTCGGCCAACGTCAATCCGTCGACATATTCCATAATGAGATAGGCGGTGTCTTCATTAACCTCAAAGTCATAAATTGAAACAATAGAAGAATCCGAAAGCTTCGCGGCAGTACGTGCCTCTTCTAAACCTGCAATCGACGACGTATCAAAAGGGCGATTATCTACCAGAATACTGCCTCTGTGATCAGCCAAAACACCTGTTGTGTCTTCAAGAGGCATACATTTGATTGCCACACGACGCTCAATACGGGTGTCCCAGCCGATAATAACCGAGCCAAACGCACCTTTGCCCGCATCGCCCAAAACAATATAGCGATCGAGAAGGAGCTCTTCAGTATTGCCTTCGGGATTAAAATCGGCAGGCACAGGCGCGAAGGATTCACGTTCTGGTTCTTCAAACGTACGCGTTTTATCCCCCAGAACAGCCATGCCCTGAAAGACATCGCCTTCATCGATGTCATTGTCGAAGTGTTCGGTTTTCTTTCGCCAGGGCCCTATCACTCTGCGCAGTCCTTATTTCGCAAGCAACTAAAACAACCTATTGCTGATAGCTCTATGCATTTGCGAATGCATCGGTCGGCTCCTTTTATCTGCCGATCGAAACATCCACCAACGCCTTGGTGCACCAATTCAAACATCACTGGCACCGGCGTATCAGCCAAAAAATACCTAAGAGAACAGTTTACTATTCCGTAAACGAAGTCACAAAATGCTTAATAATTGCTGCTGATGTGGGCGATACCCGCTCTCCCTGCAATCGGGGCTCAGCAAGCGGAAGTCCTTCGATAATGGCGGCAGTCGCCGGAGCAGGCAGTGAGAGCAGACCATGCGCACATTCGATCTCACCCGCACCAGGCTGAACGGGAGTAGCGCTAACCGATTCGGGAGCCAACACGTAAAACGCTGCACAAATCGCCAGTGCATTGCGAATACCACTTGCGTTGCCTACCTCGTGAAAATGCGTTTGCTCAACTTCGCAACCATGCACTTTTGCCTCTGCGTGCGCCAAAATATCATATACCGCACGAAGATCGCTTTTGATCTGGTCAGGAACCGTAAGAGCATCAATGCTTTCGCGCACTTCAACAATAGAGTGATGGTGCTTATCGGGTATTACTGCCTCTTCCATGATATGGTCGAAAGAAGCACGCTTTGCCTCGTCCATTGCCTCTAACAAGGTATCTAAAATCTGCGCTCGCGTTGCATTTTCGTGAAGATCAAGATGTATTTGCATAATTCAACCTCCGTTTTCGTAGGTCTTTTGTTTTTGCCGAGCTTTTCGCCGAACTCGTTCGCCAGGCTTGTTCGTTGAACTCATTTACTGGCCCCATTCCTTGAGCTCACTCACGAGGCCCCTCGCCAGACTCGTTCGTTAGGCTTACTCGCCATCCCTTTCTTCAGAAGACTCAGATTTTCCTGGCAAGTGATTAATAAGATGCGCCTGGAATGCTGCCCCAAATCCATTATCGATATTGACCACGCTGATGCCACTAGCACAAGAGTTCAACATCGAAAGCAGGGCCGCCACTCCCTTAAATGAAGCGCCATAGCCAACACTGGTCGGCACCGCAATAACCGGACAAGACACCATGCCACCGATCACACTGGCAAGCGCGCCCTCCATTCCAGCAATAGCAATAACCACCTGAGCACTCATAAGATCATCCATATGGGAAAGCAAACGATGAAGTCCCGCTACACCGACATCAAACAAGCGCAACACTTCATTGCCCAGCACCTCTGCCGTAAGAGCTGCTTCTTCTGCAACAGGTAAATCGCTTGTGCCTGCGCACGCCACTACAATACGACCATTGCCTGTGGGTTTAGGTAGCGGACCAACGATGCCCACTTGAGAAAGCTCATGATAATCAAGCGATATTGAGGTTCGAAGAAGCGCAGCTGCTTCAGGATTTAGGCGTGTAATAAGCACGGTTTTTTCGCCTTCACTTTGAAGCGCAGACACGATGCCAGCAATTTGCTCCGGTGTTTTCCCTGCACCATACACAACCTCGGCAGCGTTTTGGCGAAGAGCTCGATGATGATCGACTTTAGCGTACCCCAAATCAGTAAAGGGTTCTTTTTTGAGGGAAAGCAAAGCATCTTCTACGCTACAGGTGCCTTGGGAAACCTCAGTAAGAATACGTTTTATTTCGTCTGAGTGCATACTATCCCTTCTTTGCAAAGCATCATGCGCAATGCGCCGACAAAACAAACACGCTTCGAGTGCTTTACACCTCTCGTTGCGTGTTTGTTCCGCCTCGCATTTATCTCGCCATACGTTTATCTTAGCGCGCGTTTATTTATCAGTATTCAAAAGCTCGTCAACTTTAGGCAACCACTCACTGATTTTGATATGCTGCGGACATATTTCTTCGCACGTTCCGCAACTTGTGCAGTGCTCTGCACGACGACCATAGCTTGTTACTTCCTCGGCATAAAACTCTTTTGCCAAGTCCATGTTGTCATACAAAACGCCCATATTGTAGGCACGGAAGTTATACGGAATGGCAATCTTGTTAGGACACATATCTACGCAATAGTTGCAGCCCGTACAAGGAATAGCAGCCTTGGCATCAAGCGCTGCCTTCGCAGCATCAATAACAGCATGTTCATCATCGCTAAGCATGCCAACCGAAGCGCACTTCATATAGGTGATATTCTCATCGAGCTGTTGAGGGGTTGTCATACCGGAGAGCACGCATGAAACTTCAGGCATGTCCCACAGCCAGTCAAATGACCATTCCACATTGCTGCGATCATAGGATGACGTATCAAACACTTCTTGTACACTCTTGGGCAAATCAACCAACAAGCCACCACGCAAGGGTTCCATAACCACAACACCCATGCCGCGCTCAGCTGCCATTTTGGCACCTTTAACGCCCGCTTGATAGTCGCGATCATAATAGTTCAGCTGAATTTGACAGAAATCCCAATCGGCTGCATTGAGAATTTCCTCAAAGAGCTCCAAGTCATCATGGAAAGAAAAGCCGATGTGCTTAACCTTACCCTCTGCTTTTGCGCGAACCATAGATTCAACAGCATTGTTACGCACACTCTTCTTCCAACTACCACCATTCATGGAATGAAGCAGATAGAAGTCCATATAGTCCATCTGCAAACGCTCAAGCTGTTCGTTGAGGAAGCGATCGAAATCCTCAGGCGCTTTATACAACCACGCAGGCGACTTGGAGGCAACATAAACCTTCTCACGATAGCCATCCTTAAGAGCCTGACCCAAAATAACCTCAGAAGAGCCCGAGACATAGTTGTAGGCTGTATCGAAATAGTTCACGCCCTCATCAATAGCATGACGAATCATAGCAATAGAGGTATCAACATCAACATTATCGATAGTCGTATCGTTTGCTGTCTTTCCACCGTTTTTCAGAGGCAGACGCATAACACCAAAGCCTAAAGGCGAAAGCTTTACGCCCGTCTTCCCCATTTCACGAAACTCCATGAAGCCCCTCCTTATACATTAAATTTGAAGTGCATAACATCCCCGTCTTGCACCACATAATCCTTGCCCTCTTGGCGAAGCTTTCCTGCCTCACGGCAACCCTTTTCTCCGCCCAGTTCAACGTAGTCTTCATACGATGCCGTTTCTGCTTTAATGAAGCCACGCTCAAAATCGCTATGAATAACACCTGCTGCCTGGGGAGCTTTTGCCCCTACTGGAATAGTCCAAGCACGTGTTTCTGTTTCGCCACTGGTAAAGAAGCTTTGCAGACCAAGAAGCTTATAGGCTTCGCGCACCAAACGAGCCAATCCCGATTCGTCAAGGCCTAACTCCTCTAAAAACATTTGAGCCTCTTCGGGTTCAAGTTCGGCTAAATCGGCCTCGGTCTTAGCGCAAATCGGCACTGGCTTTTGTCCATCAATCTCAGGAAGTTCAGCATTGAGCTGGCTTTCATCAACGTTGGCAATATACAAAAGGGGCTTCATCGTAAGCAAGCATAGCTCTTTGATGGAGTCTTTTTCTTCATCTGTTAAATCAAGAGAAAGGGCTCGGTGTCCCTCATTCAAACCCTCAAAGACTTTCTTGGCGGTTTCGAATTTTAGTACCGCAGACTTGTCACGCTTAGCTTCCTTTTCTAAGCGAGGCAACGCCTTTTCAATGGTGCCCATATCAGCCAGCACCAGTTCGGTCTTGATGGTTTCCACGTCACTTTGCGGATCAACCTTGCGCGATACATGCTCTACGTTAGGGTCAGTGAAGAAGCGCACCACTTCACAAATTGCGTCTGTTTCACGAATGTTTGCTAAGAATTTATTGCCTAGGCCCTCGCCCTGTGATGCGCCTGCCACCAAACCAGCAATATCAACAAATTCCACTGTTGCAGGAATAATTTTTGCAGGATGATCGATTGCCGCTAAACCTTCCAGGCGATCATCAGGCACCGGAACAATACCTACATTAGGTTCGATCGTGGCGAAAGGATAATTTGCAGCAAATCCGCTCTTCTTGGTAAGAGCAGTAAACAGCGAGGATTTACCTACATTAGGAAGTCCAACGATTCCGATTGAAAGAGACACGTGCTTCTCCTTGATACTTGTTTATTACTTTCAATGCGCATATATATCGCATAAGCGACGTAATGCGCGATGCACGAGAAATGCTTTCTCTATTGATGCTTTCTCTATTGTATGCCAGCGAGTTGAGGCAGCTCTTCAGCAAAAGTCAAAACGCTGCGCTTTTGTGCGGAGTTAATAATACCACCCTCGCCAAAAGCGTGCTTTATAGCCAACATAATTGCCGCACGCATAACTTGTTGCACGCATAATTATCAAAACCCGCGCACCATCAAACCCCATGAAGCTCCACAAGACCCCTCAAGAACCCCCTTTGAAAACGCAAAAGACCTCCTGTGTCTAAACTGCATCCAACTTCCAGGATGCAGTTCAAACCTGCAGGAGGTCTTTAGGTGTTTAGGTCTTTTAAGCGTTGATGGCTTCTTGGTTTTAAGACATCACACGGCTAAAAGCTACATCGTAAACAAGCCCATAGTCTGTGCAACGTAGGCAACCAGAATAATTACCAGCACAATAGGGGCAATAAACTTAATCATAAATACCCATACTTTGCGCAGCTTAAATTCAGCAGAAAGCATGATTTCTTCTTCCAAAGATTTCGTGCCTACAATCCAGCCGATAAAGATACAGGTGAGCAATGCAACCACAGGCATCATGACGGAATTCGAAATGAAGTCGAAGAAGTCAAGCAACGAAGAACCTTCGCCAAGAGGCTGAATAAAGGACAACGTACCAAAGCCAAGGTTTACGATAATGCCCATCAAAGTGGTCCACACGACCGTCACAATAAGAGCGGTGCTGCGCTTGCAGTGAGTTGCATCTTGGATAATGGCCGTACAGGTTTCCACCAATGAAATGGAACTGGTGAGCGCTGCAAACAATACCAAAACGAAGAATACGCCACCAATAATAGGAGCAATGTCTCCAAGTCCGCTAAAGACCTGAGGCAAAACAACAAACATCAACGTAGGACCAGAGTTTTGTGCAACTGCTTCGCCTGAACCCATTGCTGCAAAAGCAGCAGGAATGATCATAAGACCAGCAAGCAGAGAAACACCGAAGGTGGTACCAGCAATTTGGGCAACGCTTGACGTCAGTTTAGAGCTCTTATCCAAATAGGAACCATAGGTAACCATAATGCCCATTGCCAAAGACAAGGTAAAGAAGGTTTGTCCCAGTGCAGAGATTACCAACTCAGGAGAAAATGCACTGAAATCGGGAATGAAATAGTAGGACAGACCATCAAGAGCACCTGGCAAAGTAAGCGCATAGATCGCAACGCCTGCTGCCATAATAATAAGGGCAGGCATCATAACTAAGTTCGCTTTTTCAATACCGCCCTTAACGCCGCGGGACACAACGAAATACGTCAATGCCATAAATACCAGCATGAAAAGGATGCTCTCAGGACCATTGGCAATAAAGGTACTGAAATAGTCGCCGCCATCAGTAAGAGAAGCAATATCACCGGTTACATAACATGCTAAGAACTTTGTTACCCAACCGCCAATTACGCAGTAGTAAGGAACAATAATAAACGGTACTGCTGACATCAAAATACCGATGAAAGCGTATTTTTTGCCATAAGCTTTAAAAGCACCAATAGAGCTTTGGCCCGTCTTACGACCAAGTGCTGTTTCAAGAAGCAAAAGCGCAATACCGATAGTGAATACAAACACTAAATAGGTCAGCAAGAAAGTGCCGCCACCATATTTTGCAGCCAAATAGGGGAAGCGCCACATACTTCCTAAACCAACAGCAGATGCTGCAGCCGCTAAAACAAAGGCAAGCTTACCAGACCAAGAAGCACGACCTGCCTGCTGTGCAGATTCTGTTGAAGTCATAAGATCTTCTTTCTTCGCAAACATTATTTATTCTCTGCGTACAAAAGAGACGCCAGAGAATTTACACAAGGCTAGACTATAACAAACTATTTCGAATGTGTTAAACAGAATCCGAAAGAGTACCGGTTCGGCGGAGCAGTGGATCATACGCTCGCTTATTGCCCACTAACAACACATCTGCCAAAGAAAGATAAGGATGGCAAAATCGCCATCCTTATCATCGCGCTCTCTTTAACCTTTTGCGAAAACAATCTTTCGCAAAATCACCCATTCGCAAAGCAACCTAAGCGTTTTTCGAAAGTTCTACTTTACAAAAGTAAGGGTGTAGCTTTGCTTTGTTTTTCCATCAGGACCAGTAATTTCAATAACTGCCGGAGAAGATGTCTTAACCGTTACCGGACAACGACTTGAAGCAGGCTGTCCATTTACGGTCATGTTGGTAATAAGATCAGACATAGCAACCGGCGTGAATGTTGCCTCGCTATTGCTCGTTTTGACCTCGTAATCATACTCATAAGGCACAAACTTGTTTTCAATAGCAAACTTCAAACGACCATCGGAAGTCTTTTCATCAACCTCGTCAAAGCCCATTTTGTATTTGAAGTCATGTCCCACCAATTCAGCATCCTGGAAAGTAATGTTACTTAAATGAGCATTTGTCTTGTAATCAAAATACAGATTGCTTTCTACTAACGGATTTTTCTTTCCGCTCTTATCAACCTCAATACGGTAGAACTTCTTCTTATCGTACTGCCCCTCATATTCAGCTATAACTTGCTTTCCCGTTTCAGAAAAGCTGGTCCAGTTCATCGTTTCGTATTGGTGCCCATCTGTTACTACGATTGCACCATCACCGCGACGATCGTGCGAGACGGCATCGGGACCATAATTTACCAATTTCTGGAGGCATTGCTCCCTCCACCCATGCCGATGCGATTATGCCCCGTATAAAGCTCTTTTACCTTGGCTCCATCTTTGGTATAGATATCCATAAGTTGCTGATGCAACGACAAAAGCAAATCTTGCTTTACTCCTTTAGCAGCAAACTGATCGGCAACCCAATACCTGTTGACCGCATAAATATCAGACGAGAACAGCAGACCTGTATCGGCCCCATAAAGCAAAAGTGAAGAATCTTCGTGTCCTGGTAAATGGACCACTTTGAATTTGCAATTTCCTAGATCAAATTCATGGCCTTCATCAATAACATGAACCTTATCCCCCGAATACGTACCACTTCGTTCTGTATCGATTACGGGGTTAGCACTGGTGTACTTCTGATTGTAAATTTCAATCTTCCAGGGCTCATCGAGTGGATAAGTACGATCACACACATAAATATCAAGCCCGTTTTCATACGCAAAAGGCATTGCGCCATTATGGTCGCCATGATTATGACCAAGCACAAAATCATAGGGTTTGGTGGCCACTTCGTTTACTCTGTCGATCAACGTGGTAGTCGTATTGGTCGGCATAAGACCGTCGAACAAAATACCTCGTTCGCTTCCTTCAATATAGTAGGCAGCTGCCTGGAAGTTATCAAAGTAGCGATGCACCGTAGGGAAATTGTCTCCCCCTTCATGAAGTACATCGTGAGCAAAATCATGCCAAGCGGGACGTTCGATGCGCCACATAAAATGAGTTACCGGGGAAGTTTCCAAGCCCTCTTTTTCCGCATAACACTCAACTTCTGCAACAAACCAAATAGCGTCATACGGCAAATCCTTGTTGTTGTTTAATCCAAACATTGGATCAGTAGAAAATCCGGGGCGGTACTCAAACCAATCGCTCCATCCCGTACCCACATACGCACCAACGCCACGATCCTGAACGAAGAGCCCTTTGAGCTCGGGATGAGAATACTTATCAATCTTTACACGCCACTTTACTACCGCATCTGGAGTTGCCGTCATCCATTCGGGGCGGCAACGTACAAACTTTCGATGGCTTACCGGCATTGACCAAACAGGGCAAACTACTCGTTTATCAATTGACTCAATAATGATGCGAGCCTCGGTGTCAGTAATTCCATCAGTAGGGTTAAGAGTGGTGTTTGTACGACCCCTCATGAAATTGCGACCAACTAACGTATTAAGCGCTTGATAGCATTCTTCGGAAATCTGGTCTTTATCACTAAAGTGAGCAAGATAATCATTTTCTAAGTTATCCATCTTAAAGGCGCTGACCAAGATAACTGCCGCATCTTGCCTTGTCATAGGAGACATAGGATAGAACAGATCATTGGAGCTTTCCGCATGCAAAACACCCATATCAAGAGCCGCCTCGATGGGCTTAACGTAATCATTATCGCCAACAACGTCGAAATAATTGCGAACGCGCTCTGTTTCCATGATGTCGCCGTTGTCATCGATATCAACGCCGTCATCCATTACTGCATTGTAATGAGGCCATCCAAAATACTGAGCTAACCGCACCATGAAAGCACCACGAGTCATAGGAGCGTCTACCTCAATTGCATGAGCACCTGCGGTTTGAGTGGTGTAGAACATGATGGAATAGCTGGTATCCCCCAACGACCAGGTGACTTCAACATCATGGCCCCCAACGCCATCTCGCATTACGGTTGTTCCGTCTGAGGCAACCGACACAAGATGTTTGTTACTTGAGCGCCAAACCCCTTCTGTCTGAATTTCGCCATCCTTTTTGGCAATAAGCTTTAGCGGCTGAACGAATTCCATATCATAGGTCTTAGCAGTCATGTTGGCATTGTTCCCCTCAATAAAAATGCCATCACCACCACTTGCCGCACTTGAAACTGCCACAATGCCACGCGGGAGCAAAGTGATAATACCCATGCCTACCGCGCCACCAACAAGACCCGCAATTAAGCTTCGACGATCAATTCCTTGGGGAAATAAACCACGTTTACCACCCTTTGCTTCCGAAGAAGCTTCCACGCCCTCGGAATCCACACTGCTGTTTTCTTGGGTTTCCTTTTCGAAAACTTCTTCCGTTTCGCGGTTTTCCATACCATTTCCCTCCTTCGCTCTACCGAATCCCCTTTCGGTAAAATGCCTTGGCCTTATTGTATGAACGCGTTCATTTATCTAACATTAGGATTTAACGAAGGAAGATTCAGAATTTCGCAAGGAAAAGAGGGCTTGTTTCATATGTAATGAAATAAGGAAGGTAGACGCTATGGAATTTCACCAACTCAACTATTTTTTAGCTATCGCTGAGACTCAAAGCATTGCTAAAGCATCGCAGCAACTGCATATTTCTCAGTCTGCCCTTAGCGTCGCCTTGCGTGATCTTGAACGAGAGTTTGGTTTTCCTCTTTTTGACAGAAATGGTGGAAGACTACATCTCAATAACAACGGCTACTACATGGAAAAACAAGTGCGCACCGCACTAACTCTTATCAGCAACGCGCGCTACACCGTTTCCCAAAATATTGACCAGCAGCAAAAGATTGTAAAATGCGCTACCAACATGACCTTGGGAAAAGTGGGAGAAACCTTTATCAGTGCTTATCGAAAAATACATCCCGATATCATTCTTCGTTTTGGATTTAGAGGTTCTCTTACCTTCAAAGACGCGGTTCCAGATATCGAGTTTTACGGTACCGAAAAGGAATTAAAGCAGGATTCTCACACGATCAAAATCCTTCATGAAAGATTCTTCGTTGCGTTTTCTTCCAACTGTCCCCTAGCTCGCAAATCGCACATTAACCTGCGAGAATTGCGCGCTGAGACGTTTATCATGACGGGGCCAGGCGAAATGAGTGATACCGTTTTAAGTATGTTTGAAGAAGCTGGATATTACCCTAACGTAGTAAGCGAGGTGCAGTTATACAGCGAAGTGCTCAACCTCGTAAGAGCTGGGCTGGGTTACACTATTGTTCCCGAGCATTCTTGGTTAGACAACGTACAAGGCCTTTCGATAAAACCTATCGCCGACATCAAGCGCCACCGAAACATTTATGCCCTGCTTTCCAAAGAGAATACCCCTTCTTCTGCTGCTCTTACCTTCTTTGATTTCCTCAAAACCCAAGGATCCAAAATGTTTGAAGTAAGTTCTTAAGCAACCTCTTAATAGTTCTCTTTTTCCGATAGCTCTTCCCACCACGATATCTTTTCAAGAACTCATTGTAGAAACGTGAAACACTACAGAGGTGCGTTTTCCCGCAAAAGCGGGTCATGCACACGCTTGCCTTCGTAACTTACCCGCCAAAATACCAAACCTTGGGCGGGAGCATTTTCCCCTGCGGCACTTCGATTACGCGTCTCAAGGACTTCTGCCATCCATGAAGGTTTACGCCGAGAACGCCCCACGGCAACAAGACTACCAACAATAGTACGTACCATAGAATGCAAAAAAGCGTTACCTTTCACGGTAATGACGACCAAATGTTCACCCCAAAGCTCATCAGGTTCAACCGTGATGCTAAAAACATTGCGCATGGTAGATTTCCCTTCAGCGGAAACTGCCATACAAAAGCTTTTAAAATCATGCTCCCCTATTAAATATGATGCCGCCTGGCGCATTGCTTCAATATCCAGCTCTTGCGGAATATGCCAGCTGAAGTTTTTCATGAACAACGGAGCTGCCTTATCAACACATATAAAGTAGCGATACTCTCGCATCGTTGCAGAAAAACGTGCCGAAAAGTCTTGAGGCCTTTGCGTGATGCCTCGAATAGAAATATCGTCATGAGTAAGCGCGTTCAATGAGCGCAACAGCTTGAAATCGCTGCGTTGCTCATACTCTTGTTGTGTTACCTCAAAGCTTACTACCTGCCCTCTTGCATGGACACCCGAATCGGTACGTCCCGCGCACACCGTCTCAAGAGGACGACGAAAAATAAGAGCAAGAGCCTCTTCGATGCTTCCCTGCACCGTTAGTTGTCCGGGCTGACGTGCAAATCCCGAAAAAGGAGCACCGTTGTATGCGACATCTAACGACAAAATAATCGGCTCATCGCCTATTTGCTCAAATTGTTCTTTTTGTTGTACTTCTACCATTTCAACCTTTGCCTAGGGGCTTTCAATGAAAGTATACAAACAAAACTTTGTGAGAAGTCGTTCTTCTAAAAAAAGCATTCGGGAAAGCCTCAAAAAGACTCTCCCGATAGAAACCTGATCAATTAGTTCTTTGCTTGGTACTTAATCCCAAGAAAACCAAAAGGCCTTCCTCGCTAAAGGACTGTCTTTATAAAGTCCCCTCTGAAAGCTCTTTTTCTAAGAGGCCTTCCAGACAGGACGACCAAACAGATCTGCCAAGTACGCTTTTAAGTGTGCATTATTCGAATCAGCAGTCAAAGGCAGCTCTGCCCTCATGCGCTTTCCGTTCTTCTCGCTGATATACAAGATGACCGGATCCTTTCCGGGGTGTGCCTTTAAAATGCGCATCAGCTTATCTGATGACACCGAATTCAATTCGCTTGTCTCTAGACTAAGTTCCAATTGCATGGGCGCAACATTCATATCAGCTTCAGAAAGCTCAAGCGGCTTTGCCTCGTATACCAAAATCTGGCTACCACGATCGTTTACCTCAAACTTACCTTTGCACGTAATGATCGCGTCTTCCTGAATAGCTGCCTGATTCTTTTCGTAATCAAAGCAAACGCATTCGATATGACCTGTTGTGTCTTCTAGCGTAAAGCTTGCCATCAAGGTACCGCGCTTGGTTCGACGGATATTCGTTTCCGATACCATGCCCGCAAACGTAGCCGACTTAATGCCTTCTTCCCTATCCATCAAATCGCCCAAGGTATATTTCATCGTGCGCGATAAATAATTTTCATAAGGACGAAGCGGATGGTCCGAGACATACATCTTCAGAATATCTTTTTCGAAAGACAGCTTGGTACGACGATCCCATTCAATTCCATCGGGCTCAGGAATATCTTCTTTAAAGGAATCGTCCACGTCAGCGAACATGCTAAACATATCCATCTGACCAGCATCTTTGTCCTTTTGACGCTTAGCGGCACTTTCCAAAAGCGGCGTTTCGTCCACAAAATACATAAGCTGCTTGCGCGTGTAGCCAGTAGAGTCAAAGCCACCGGACTTAATAAGCGCTTCGAGCGTTTTACGGTTATAGGCTGAAGAATCAACACGGTTCACAAAGTCATGAAGCGAAGAGAACGGACCGTTTGCTTCACGCTCATCAATAATTACCTGAGCTACCTTTTCGCCCACACCACGAATACCGGCCAGGCCAAAACGAATGCCGTCATCAAGCGGCGTAAACTCCAAATTAGAAGAGTTAACGTCAGGCGAAAGCACGGGAATACCCGAGCGATTGCAGCTTGCAATATATTTGATCAGACGATCAGAGTTACCCATATAGGACGACAAAACAGCCGCCATGTAGTCATTGGGATAATGCGCCTTTAAGTAAGCGGTACGCATAACCAAAATAGCGTATGCCGCTGAATGCGATTTATTAAACGCATACTTAGCGAACTTTTCGGCGTCTTCCCAGATCTTTTTTGCGATCTCTAAACTAAAGCCATTTTCAACTGCGCCCTGGTTCCAGTCCTCTTGAAGCTGACGCATAACGTCAATCTTCTTCTTACCCATAGCTTTACGCAGCTTGTCTGCTTTACCTGCCGAAAAGCCACTCATCACCATGGAGATCTGCATGATCTGTTCCTGATAGACCATGGTCCCGTACGTTTCTTCCAGCAGAGGACGCAAACGATCATCATAGTAGTGAACAGGGGTTTTACCACTCGCAACCATTACGTAGTCGTCAACCATGCCAGATTCCAAAGGACCTGGACGATTCAGCGCAATCGAAGCGACTACGTCTGAGAATCGATGAGGAGGAAGACGACTAAACAAGCTTACATACAGCGCACTTTCTACCTGGAACAAACCGTCCATATTGCCGCTGCGCAAAAGCTCGAAAGCTTTTTCGTCATCGGTAGGAATTTCCTCAGGAATAATCTCTACACCAAAGCGAGCCTTGATGTTGCGGCAAGCTCGAGACAAAACACCTAGGGTACGCAGACCCAAGAAGTCCATCTTCAATAGGCCCAAGTCAGGGGTATAGTGACCGTCGTATTGCGTGATGATACCGCCGCCCTTGGTATCGCGCTTCATGGGGACATGATCGCTCATGGGGTCACGGCAAATAATAGTCGCACACGCATGCACGCCTTCACCACGCACGTGGCCCTCAATAGAACGCGCAGCATCTATTACGCGACGAACATCTTCTTCGGTGTCATATGCCTGCTTCAGATCGGGGTTTTTCGCCATTGCATCATCAATAGTGATACCCAATTCGTTACCGATAAGCTTGGCAACCTTATCGCCTACCGCATAGGGATAATCCAACACGCGCGCCGCATCGCGCACCGCATTTTTCGCCTGAAGCTTACCGAAGGTGATAACGCCTGATACATGGTCTTCGCCATATACATCTTTAATATGCTCGATTACTTCCTGACGACGTTCATCTTCGAAGTCGACGTCGATATCGGGCATCTCTACACGTTCAGGAGACAAGAAACGTTCGAAGAGCAAGCCATTTGAAAGAGGATCGAGGTCGGTAATGCCCATCGCATACGCAACGATTGCGCCTGCCGCAGATCCACGACCGGGACCTACGCCGATGCCTTGACTACGCGCCCACTCAATGTATTCCTGAACAATAAGGAAGTATGCCGGGAAGCCCTGCTGAATAATAACGCTCATTTCGTAATCAGCGCGCTCCTGCACTTCTGCAGGAATTGGGTCTCCGTAACGACGGACCAAGCCTTCCTGTACGCGCTTGCGGAAATAGGACTCTTCCGTTTCGCCCTCGGGCAAGGGGAAACGTGGCAAAATAGCGTCACGTTCCAACTCGACGTTACATTTTTCTGCCAGTGTGACCGTATTATCACAAGCCTCAGGGAATTCTTTGAGCGCTGTACGCATTTCCTCTTCAGTTTTCATATAGAACTGATCGTTAGGAAACTTAAAGCGCTTTTCTTGAGTGATAGTAGAGTTGGTGCCAATGCACAGCATAATATCCTGAGCAACAGCATCTTCTTGGGTTAGATAATGAAAGTCGTTAGTAGCAATAGTTTGCAAACCGAGCTGATTTGCAATCTCGGTAAGCTTACGATTCATTTCAAGCTGCGTCATGCCACCATTGGTGGTAATCCCTTGGTCTTGCAGCTCGATATAAAAGTCACCCGGGGCATAAATGTCCTTGAAGCGTTTTGCCCAATCAACCGCCTGAGCAAAATCGCCATCGTCGATACAACGCGGAATAATGCCCGCAATGCAGGCGCTGGTTGCAATAATTCCCTCAGAATACTTTTGAAGCATCTCAAAGGTGGTGCGAGGACGGTAGTAGAAATTATCTACATGCGATTCACTGACAAGCTTCAAAAGATTGTGATAACCCGTATTGTTCTTTGCGAGCAAAATCATATGATGCAAGCGTCGCTTTTCTTTCTTCAGCTCGCTATCAGTGGTGAAATAAATCTCGCAACCAAAAATTGGCTTTACCCAGATGCCAGTTTCTTTCTTTACTTTTTCACAAGCATCCGCAAGCTCCGGCACGCCGCTCATAACGCCATGGTCGGTAATAGCGATTGCGGGCATACCTAAATCTGCCGCGCGCTTTACCATGTCGTAGATGTGCGTTGCTCCATCGAGCAGGGAATACTCAGTATGATTGTGAAGATGTACGAATGCCATAAACGATCACATCTCTTCTGCGAATCTGTGCGCGAAAATGTGAATAAGGTGCGTGTCGCGCGAAAACTACTCGTTAAATTCCATAAATTACAAGCGAGAAATACTTATTGTTATGCTGTCAAACTATCTTTTCTCGGCTACCAATCTTAACAGCATAAGTTTGTTTTGATACCGTCTTGCCGACGAAATTCACAAGAAGTTTGATAAGGATTGGTTGGCACTCGTCGTGATTCCTCATGACTCGTTATGATTCCTCATGACTCGTTACGATTCCTTGCGAGTCTTTATAACTCCTCACTACGACTCGTTACGACTTCCTCACGACGACTCTTTACGATTCCTTGCGAGTCTTTATGATTCACGACGACTCTTTACAACTGTTTATGACTGTTTATGGCCCTTTACGACTCGATTCCTTGCAAGTCTTTACGACGCCTCACTAGTCTTTATAACTCCTCACTACGACTCGTTACGACTTCCTCACAACGACTCTTTACGGCTGTTTATGGTTCTTTATGGTTGTTTACAACTCTTTATGACTATTCTTTGTAAGGGAAAGGAAGCTTACCTTGAAGAGCTCTTACTTTCGCATCGCGCATCACCTTGCACCAGCGTAATTTTCTCCGTAAAACAGAATGTGCAATGAACTGCTCTTCGGTAAACGAGGCAAGAGTTTCCTCCATCTGAGGAATTACATTTTCTAGATGTTCTAAATTGATGTCTTTAATTTCGCGCGTCTTGTCACACAAAACGATTACACGATTTTTAAGAACCTGCAAGTAACCACCCATATTTGCAGCGCAGATGATAGGACCTGTTGCGGATTCCCTTCTTCCCCAAATCACTCCGTCACGTAAAGCAACCAAATAAGGATCGTGGTTTTCCAAAATACCAATATCGCCTTCTAATCCTGGGACCGTAATTGAATACAATTCCCCCGTAAAAAGAGTGCGATCCTTTGCCACCACATCACAATAGAGAGTTGACATGCGTTTCCCCTTTGCCAAAAGTTATTTTCCTTTAAGCATCGAGAAAAACCTCCCCTATATTTTCTCGTCAGCAAAAAGTCCTTCGTTGAGGAATACTACCAAGATGAGAAATTATTTCTAGGGGTTAAAAGGTTTTGTGTTTTACTTTTTGGACTTTTGACACATTTTGCCGTTTCGTGAACAAATGAGCGCGTATAAAACAAGCGATTTTGGTAATGAACGCACAGTGAGCCACATTTTTCGCTTGCGTGCACAGAATTCAGCCCTACTTTTCGAAGAAATCTATGCATAGCTCAACAAAATGTGGCGAAACTAGGAAAAACAGAACAACGGGACTGAAGTAAATGAGTCATAGAGCTAAAGCAGAGGTGCAGCCCAAGTGTATTCCCTCGAGCAACAGCCCGAATCCCTCAAACAGTGAAGCGAGCCCCTCGAGCGACAACGTGATTCTCTCAAGTATCAACGCTAGCCCTTCAGCAAGTCCCTCAAGTA
>USIG01000018.1 GCA_900554685.1 uncultured Cryptobacterium sp. | reverse complement strand
AAGTGGATAACTCGGGTCGCATTCATCTGTCCCCCCAGCAGCGCGATTCCGCTTCACTTGAGAAGGACGTTGTTATCGTGGGCGATACGGATCATTTTGAGATTTGGGATGAGGAGCGTTGGAACCAGTTCGTCGAAGACACTGATGTGGCTTCTTTGGTGAGCTAGGGTAAGGCGCGTGAACAATGACAAACGAATATCGGCATATTCCCGTTCTGCTCTCTGAGTGCATAGAGGCGCTTCATCTGTCCGAAGGACAAACGTATGTAGATGCCACACTTGGTGGGGCGGGGCATTCTCTGGAAGTCGCAAAACGCATCGGAAAAACAGGGCATTTAATTGGTATCGACCAAGATGCCGTAGCGCGCAAGGCTGCGCGTGAGCGTCTTGAAGCGTTACCTGATGATATCCGCCCTGAAATCGATGTAGTTGAAGGCAACTTTGGAGATTTGGATTCACTTTTGGTGGCGGCGCAAATTCCTTCGATTGATGCAATTTTGTTTGATCTGGGAGTTTCGTCAGTCCAGATAGACACACCTGCTCGTGGCTTTTCCTTTAAGGAAACCGGCCCTCTTGATATGCGGATGGATCCGAGTAATCAAACTTTAACCGCAGCTGAGATCATCAATACCTATAACGCAGCAGATCTCGCTCGGGTCATCCGTCAGTATTCTGATGAAAGGTGGGCAAGCCGTATTGCAGAATTCGTTGTAGCGGCGCGCAAAGAAAAGCCTCTTACCACAAGCGAAGAACTGGTTGAGGTAATCAAAGCAGCCGTTCCCGCTTCAGCAAGACGCGCGGGTGGTCATCCTGCAAAGCGTACTTTTCAGGCGCTTCGTATTGAAGTGAATGGCGAACTTGATGTTTTACGGAGTGGATTAGAAGCTGCGATACGCTGGCTTGCTCCGGGAGGCCATATTGCGGTGATTAGCTATCATTCGCTTGAAGACCGCATAGTGAAAGACCTGTTTAAAAAGATGTCTACAGGCTGTACCTGTCCGCCCGATCTGCCTATTTGCGTCTGTGGGAACAAGCCGGTATTGAAAGTTTTAACGCGAAAACCAATTCTTCCATCCGCTGAAGAAATACAACGAAACCCGCGTTCACGCAGTGCAAAACTACGAGTGGCGCAACGCTTAGATGAAAATAATTAGCTGCCTTGCTCCGTATGAACTACTAAAACACACCAAGGAGGTGAGCAGATGGCAGGCGTTCCCGCATATCGTTACGACCACGAAGTTGCTAGACCCTATTCACCATCCGCCCCTTCGGTTCATGTTGTTCCAGGTAGAAAGCATACAGCAAATCCTGTCCTTTCCGATTTTGCGGTTGCAGGTATCAAGGCGCTTATTGCTTGTTTGATCGTCTTTCTTCTTATCGGATTTGTTCGTGTGGGACTTGCATCTGCTGCTTATAGCACTGCTTCTGAGGCAAGCGATTTGCGTGCCCAAATCGCCGATGCGCGCACAGCAGGCGAATCACTTGCAGTTCAGGAAAGCCTTCTTTCTAGTCCGAGCAATATCCGTACCCAAGCTGACGAAAAATTGAAGATGCAAGCCGGGGTAAGCACGGAAACTATTACCCTTTCAGTTGATCCAGTATCTATCGATTCTGCTGGTAATCTTTCCTTTGCGGGAAGCATTTCTCGCATTACCTCGCAAGGATAATCTCTTATGGTTGATAGGCATTCTTCGCGGCGTTCCCATTCGCAGCGGGTGCAAGGGCCTCGGTCCGCATCTTCGCGCCATCACCAAACTTCCCAGCGAAGCACCTCCCAGCGAAGCAACAGATCTTCGCGCTTTTCCGCAAATACCTTTGATAGCGATATATTCAATGGGCGATTGGGCATTATCCTGCTTATCTTTGCTGTTGTTGCGGTGGTTTTGGCCTGCCGTCTTGTTTGGCTGCAGGTAGTTGACGCACAAAATAACCTTGATAGAGGTACCTCGCGTGAGGTCACAGTTGATATCGAGCCGCGCCGCGGTACTATTTACGACCGCAATGGCACAATACTGGCAACTACTGTTGATGCCTACAATATCTTTTGTCATCCTCACGTCGTAAGCGCTGACAAGGTGGATCAGCTTGCAACGGCGCTGGCAAACACCTGTGGCGGTAAAGCCCAGGATTACAAGGATAAAATTCAGCAAGATACTAACTTCGTATACCTTTTTAAAGGTGCCGACGAAAACGCCATGAATGCAATCAAAGATTTAGGCATTGACGGTGTTGACTATGAAAAAACCTCTAAACGTGTGTATCCTTGTGGCGCCACCGCAAGTCAGATTATTGGCGTGCTGAATTCTGATGGGGATGCCATTACGGGTCTTGAGCTGTATTACGACGATATTTTGGGTGGTACGGCTGGACAAAAGACTCAGGAATACAGTAAAGAAGGGGTTCCCGTTCCCGGCACCGAACACGTTACGGCCGATGTGGTAAATGGGCAGGATATTGTATTGTCCATAGATATCGACATGCAGCAAAAGCTTGAAGAGGCACTTGCGGTGCGCGTGGAAGAAGTGCAGGGCTCAGGTGGTTCGGCGATTCTTATGGATTCTGCCACCGGAGAAATATATGCTTGCTCATCGTTCCCAACGTTTGATATCACCGATCTTTCCAAGATCGAAGATGGCGCAACAAACCTCTCAGGAATATCTTCGGCCTACGAGCCTGGTTCTATCATGAAGCCAGCAACAATGCTTGCTGCCCTTGAAGAGGGAGTTGTGAACATCAACTCGACATACTACTGTCCTGCAGAACTAAAGGTGGACGAATATACCATCACCGACTCGCATCCTCGAGACGATATGGACATGGATGTTTCCACCATTATTGCTGATTCTTCGAATGTGGGCATTTCTTTGGTTGCTCGTGATCTTACCTTTGAAAAGCTCTACGAATACATCAAAAAATACCAGCTGACCGATCTTACCGGTGTTGATTATCCCGGCGAGGCACAAGGTACTATTTCCTCACGTGATACCTGGGCTGAAGTTCAGGGTTATAACATCAGCTTCGGTCAGGGCTTTACCACTACTCCTATTGAAATGGTGCGCTTTTATGCCGCTCTCGCAAATAACGGCACCGCCAGCCAGCCTCATTTCTTGCTTGATGTGCCAACCGAAGATGAAGATCGTACCTATGCCACTGCGCAGATAACTGACAATCAATCTGCGATCGATACGCTAGAAACCATGATGCAAGCAACGGTTGATCGTGGTACTGGTACGGATGCACAGATTGATGGCTATCGTGTTGTTGGCAAAACAGGCACGGCAGAAATTGCCTCAGAAAAGGGTGGATACAAGCAGGGAGTGTACAACATTTCATTTGTGGGATATCTTCCCGATTCTTCGACGAATCTGGTGTGTTTTGTAGGCGCTTACGATGTTCCCGGGGAAAGACAAACGGTTGAGGCGTTTCACGATATAATGGCTTTTGCGATAGATCGCTACAACATCACTCAGAATTGAGGTTTCCATGACGTATAAAACATGTGGAGAACTATTTTCAGGAATAGATTGCACCATTATTGGTAATCCCGAAGAACCTATAACAGGAATTGCGTATCGAAGTGATGCAGTAAAGCCAGGCGATGCTTTTTGTTGTATCGTTGGCCTGAAGGCCGATGGTCATTCCTTTGCGCAAGATGCTATCAATCGCGGCGCACGCGTTCTTATCGTGGAGCGCAAAGTGTATTTAGCCGATGCTACTGAGGTAACCGAAGTAGTAGTAAAAGATTCCCGCAAGGCGATGGCGCGTCTTGCTGCGCGTTTTTACGGAAATCCCTCAGAGGCATTTTCTTTGGTGGGAGTAACGGGTACCAATGGTAAAACTACCACTACGTATTTGGTTAACCATATTGCACAGGTTCTTGGTAATAAGACTGGGCTTATTGGTACAGTCGGGATCGAAATCGAAGGACAGCATCGTCCATCTTCTCATACCACTCCCGAATCGCCTGATCTGCAAGAGCTTTTTGCTATGATGCGCGATGAAGGTTGCGGCGTGGTATCTATGGAGGTAAGCTCTCACGCTCTTGATTTGGAGCGTACGTGGGCTACGAAGTTTGCCGTAACTGCTTTTACGAATCTTACGCAAGATCATCTTGATTATCACAAAACATTCGAGGCTTATTTCGCAGCGAAAGCAAGGCTGTTTTCGAAGGACTATCCTGCAAAGCGCGTTATCAATATCGATAGCTCGTGGGGCAAAGAATTGCTTAAGCGCACCTCTGCCAATGAGGATGTCATTATTACTACTGGCTTTGACCCTTCAGCACAAATCCATCCCGTTGATGTGGAATATGATTCAGCTCAAACACGTGTCGAACTTTCAGTGCGAGGTTCTAACTATACGGTGACCTATCCTTTGGTGGGACGCTTCAATGTAGAAAACGTTATGACTGCCTTTGGTGTTGCCTTACAGCTTGGCTATGCGCCTTCGGCAATCGTTGAGGCATTGCGCGATGTTCCTGCAGTGCCTGGCCGTTTGCAGCGCGTTTCGGTTGAAAACGACGGAGGCGTTTCCGTTTATGTTGACTACGCTCACACGCCCGATGCCCTTGAAAAGGCGATTGCTTCAGTAGCTGCGCTGGAAGCTGAAGGCAAGACTATCGTCGTATTTGGTTGTGGTGGCGATCGCGATTCTGGCAAGCGTCCTATTATGGGTCGTGCAGCATTGGCGGCTGATTATGCGGTGGTTACCTCCGATAATCCTCGAACGGAAGATCCTTTAGCGATCATTGACGATATTGTGGCTGGCATGGGCGAAGGAAGCGATCACTATGAGGTAGTTCCCGATCGTCATGAAGCTATTGCACGTGCTATTGCCCTTGCGAAACCAGGAGATGCGGTATTGATTGCGGGCAAGGGTCATGAAGATTACCAAATTGTTGGTACTGAAAAACACCATTTTGATGATCGCGAAGTTGCGGCCGAAGAGCTAAAGAAGGTGTTTGGCTAACGTTATGCTTTTATCGGTTGGCAAAATTGCCCAGTTCAGCGGTGCGCAAGTAGTTGGATGTTCTGGCGATTTGGAAAAACAAGCTTGTGGTATCACCTGGGATTCTCGCGAGGTTGAACCTGGCTTCGTGTATGTTGCCCTACCTGGAGAGCGGGTTGACGGACACAGCTTCGTGTCGTCTGCGTGCAAGTCGGGCGCGGTTGCGGTTTTAGTGATGCAGGATCTCCCTGATGAGGTGATTGCCTGTGCCAAAGATTGCGGCACTGCTGTTTTGCGCGTTGATTCAACCCATGATGCCTTTACCAAACTTGCCGCAGGTTATCGCACGGTTCTTTCAGGACGTGTGATAGGCATTACGGGCTCGACGGGCAAAACCACCACCAAAAATCTTGTGCGCGATGTTCTTTCTGCGCACTTTTCTTGTGTAGCCACAAAGGCAAACCAAAACAACGAATTAGGTGTTCCACGAACCCTTCTCAATGCGAATCCCGATACCGAAATGGTTGTGGTGGAGATGGGCATGCGAGGGCAAGGGCAGATTGAGCAGCTCTGCTCTTTCGTGCAACCTGACTGGGGCTTGGTTACCAATGTGGGTGAAAGCCATATTGAGTTGCTAGGCAGCAGAGAAAACATTGCGCGTGCTAAAGCGGAACTGATTGCTTCTTTGCCACAGGATGGTGGGGTGGCGTTTCTTAATGCGGCAGACGATATGAGCGAATTTGTCTGGGAATGCTCGGGCAAAGAAGACTCTTCGGTTACAGAGGTTTGCTTTGACGGCTCAGGTAAATTCGATTCAGGCACTCGCGTGTCGGGACCCTGTGTATGGGCAGAAGAGGTAAGCCTTGATAGTGAAGGATTCCCTTCTTTTATGCTGTGCGCAAGCGGCTTTGCACGGACTGACTCTGTGCAGGCTCAACCAGAATCGTCAAATGCCGATGGCATACAAGACGAGCGCGGGGCTAAATCTTTTCTTGACGATGTAGATCGTATGAAGTGCCGCCTTTCTTTGCGCGGGATTCATAACGTCTCTAACGCTTGTTCTGCTGCGGCAGTGGGATACCTGGCGGGTATGAGCTTAGAAGAAATAGTGGCCGCGCTTGAGGCATCGCAGCCAGAAAGTGGTAGGCAGGAAATTCTTCATTCTGATCAGGGATTTACGGTAATCAATGATGCTTATAATGCGAATCCTGATTCTATGCGTGCCTCGCTGTCTCTTTTAAAAGCAATGCAAATTAGCGGGCGTCGTTTTGCGGTGTTAGGGGACATGGGCGAGCTTGGCTCTTTTGCTGAGGCGGCTCATGAATCCGTTGGAAGATTCGCGGCTCGTGCTAATATTGACTTTCTGATTTGTGTAGGAGAACTTGCTCGCTTTATCGGGCAGGCAGCGCTGTCTGCGGGCCTTTCTCCTGATCGCATTTCTATGGTAGATACGCGCGAAGAGGCGCTTGCCTTTTTGCAAGAACATATTGCTTCAGGTGATGCGGTGCTGGTAAAGGCCTCTCACTTTATGGAGCTTGATAGGATAGCCAAGGGGTTGTTAAGCTAGTTATGGTTTCCTTTGTTGAATACCCGACCTTTATGGTCTTTCTCGCTATTTTCTTGGGCGTTATTGTCACTATTGCTTTGATGCCTGCCTTTATTAAGTTTTTACGCAAAAACTTAATCGGTCAGTTCGTACGTGCCGAAGGTCCCGAAAGTCATTTTGTTAAGCAGGGTACGCCAACGATGGGCGGCGTTATCATGTTGATCGCAGCCACTATCGTTATTGCGATTTTGGCAGAACCTGTTCCAGAAACCTGGCTTATCATGGGTGCGGTTTTGGCAACAGGCGCTTTGGGCTTAATTGACGATGCCTCAAAAGTTGCTCATGAACGTTCTTTGGGTCTTTCTCCTAAGGCAAAACTCATTGGACAGTTTCTGATAGCAAGTGCTTTTGTGTTGGCGGCGGTCAACTGGCTTGGCGTTGCTCCTACGGTTGAAATCCCGTTTGTGTATACGTTTGACTTGGGAATTTTTACCACCACGCTTCCTATTGAGGTGCCAGCTGGTGGCGATTTCAGCATTCCTTGGCTCTATCTCATTTTTGCTGATATCTTGCTTGCCGGCATGAGTAATGCCACCAATTTGACTGATGGCCTTGACGGCTTACTTAGCGGTACTTTTATGGTGGTTATGGTTGTTATGGCGGCAATCGCGTTTCGTGCAGGATTGCTTGACAGCGCAATTGTGGCAGCAGCTTTGGCGGGTTGTTGTATAGGCTTTTTGTGGTACAACTCGTACCCCGCTGACATCTTTATGGGAGATACCGGATCACTTGCTCTTGGTACGGCACTTGGGTGCTTGGCTATTGTTTCGAAAACAGAAGTGCTCTCCATTATCATTGGTGGCCTGTTTGTAATCGAGACTCTTTCCGTTATGATCCAGGTCTTTTACTTCAAGCGTACTCGTAAGCGTTTGTTCTTGATGGCTCCTCTTCATCATCATTTCGAGAAGAAGGGTTGGAGCGAGGTAAAGGTCGTTATTCGCTTCTGGATTATTTCTGCAGCATTTGCAGCAATTGGCTTCTGTTTGTATTTTGCTCAATCACTTATGGGGTAGATCAATGGCAGAAAAACTTGGTGAAACATCATCGTTTGATACGACAAGAAAACAGGCACCTGTCAACTTAGGTGATGTTCTTGTTTTGGGGCTGGGCACATCCGGAAAAGCAGCCAGTAGCTATTTTGCGGATCAGCTTGGATCGCGTGTTGCCTCGTTGACGGTATATGCGGGTGCCTCCAATAAGGAAGCAAAAGAGTTTGCGCAAGGACTTTGTGAGAAGGGCGCAACGGTTGTGTTCGATACCGAACAGGTTGAGGGCCACTTCGATATGTGTGTTGCAAGTCCTGGCATATCGGAAAATTCTGCTTTTTATCAGGCGGCCGCTCAATGCTCTGATGAAGTGATAAGCGAAGTAGAATTGGCATGGCGCGAGAGCGCCCAAGATTCTGTGTGGGTTGCCATAACGGGCACGAATGGAAAAACTACCACGACCTCCCTTACAGCTCATCTTTTAGAGAGCTGCGGCAAAAACGTTTGCGCGGTAGGAAATATTGGCGATGCCTGTATCGATGAGGTATCGAAGTGCTGTTATGACTACTATGTGGCAGAAGTTTCTTCCTACCAGCTTGCTTCGACCAAGTATTTTGCTCCTGATGTTGCCGTACTTTTGAATATTACGCCTGATCATCTCAAGTGGCATGGAAGCTTTGAGGCTTATGCACAGGCTAAGAAAAAGGTGTATGCAAACTGCGCCAAAGACGCAACGGTAATTTTAGATGCTACCAATGAGGTAGTACGCGGATTCGTTCGCGAACTTAAAAACGATCCTCAGAGGGCTTTTCGCTATATTCCCATGGGGACAGCTCAAGGACTGAGCGGCAACATGTGTCTTGCCTGCGGTTCAGAAAATGCTGCCTTCGTTACCGAAGAGGGAATGCTGTGCTTGGAGTATCCCGAAGAGCATTTCGAGGTCCTTTCGGTGGACGACCTGCAGATTAAGGGCGAACATAACGCTTCTAATGCGTTAGCAGCAGCAGCGGCGGCTCATGCGCTGGGCTGCTCGATTTCTGATATTGCTCAAGCACTCAAATCGTTTGCGCCCCTTGAACATCGTATCGAGCCCTGTGGTTCAATTGCAGGTGTTAGCTGCTATAACGATTCGAAGGCCACCAACGTTGACGCTACCTTAAAAGCTCTTGCTGCTTTTGGTGAAAAGCGTCCTATAGTTTTATTGGGTGGAGACGATAAGGGCACCGACTTAACTGAATTAGTTGAGCAAGCCTGTCGTCACTGCAAGGCGGTTGTGTGCTTTGGTGAAGCGGGTCCACGTTTTCTAGAGGCATTTTCCCAGGCATCGCTGCCGGTTTATAGCGCCCCTCATTTGGAGGAGGCGCTTGATGAGGCGCTTTCGCACGCTGTTGCAGGCGATATCATCGCTCTTTCGCCTGCGTGCGCGTCATTTGATGAGTTTTCTTGCTTTGAGCAACGAGGAGAAGTGTTTAAGCATTTAGTAGCTTTGCGGAGCAAAGAAAGGGGTGCTTAAACAAAAGATATGTCACGGGCGGAACAAACAAACTCAAAACGCAGCAAATCGCCCTCACGTTCATTTTTCAAAAGTGCCCCGGCACATATTATGGCCCCTCGGGTGATGGTTGCTCTTTCTACGCTGGCTTTGGTCGTGCTTGGCCTGGTCATGGTGTACTCATCTTCTTCTATTACGGCTTTTGTTGAGCAGGGAGATTCTACAGGAGAGGCAATTAAGCAGTGCCTGTTTGTCATAATTGGTATTGTTTTTGCTGTGGGAGCTATTCTTTTTGGAAAGCACGACTTCTTGCGCGGCACAGGTGCCCTGATTTTTTGGGGTGTCTGTATGGCGCTTCTTGTGTTGACGGCTCTTTTGGGTACGGTTGGCCTTGGCGCGAAGCGCTGGCTTATCGTAGGTCCGGTAAGTATTCAGATTTCTGAATTTGCAAAAATTGCCTTTGTGCTGTTGGCGGCGCGTATCGCCGAGGACTATCGCAATGGCGCTATTGATATGTATGAAGCTCTCAAGCAGGCGGCAATCTTTATTATTATTCCGCTTGGATTCTTGTTCGTGACACAGTCCGACTTAGGAACCACCCTTATTTGTTGCGTGGGTCTTTTTATGGTGTTGGTGTTATCAGGCCTGCCCAGCAGAATTATCGTAGGCATTTTAGCGGTAGGCGCTGTTCTGGTTTTGGTTGCTATTCTTCTTTCGAGCTATCGCTCCGATCGTTTGTTTAACTTCTTAGATCCCTGGTCCGATGAGCAGGGTACGGGATATCAACTTATCCATTCGTTCAAAGCGCTTGCGGCAGGCGGATTCTTCGGTGTTGGCATCGGAAACTCCTATGAGAAACTTCAGTATTTACCCGAAGCAGAAACCGACTTTATTTTTGCCATCATTGGTGAAGAACTAGGACTGTTCGGCGCATTACTGGTAATTTGTGCCTTTTTGGTATTTCTGCGCGGCGGCTTTCTTATTGCAAGCCAGTCGAAATCCATGTTCAGCGGTTTTGTTGCCGCGGGTCTTACCACCATGATTGTTTTCCAGGCATTTTTGAACATTGCCTGTGTTGTTGGTTTGTTCCCGACAACCGGTAAACCGCTTCCCTTTATTTCGTCGGGTGGATCGTCAATGATTTCGTCCCTTTTGCTGGTCGGGATTATTTTGGCTATTTATTTTGATTCTCATAATGAAGACGAGTATCGTCAACGTCGTGAACAATTACATGTAGTATCAACGTATTCGCAACCACAGCGTCAAGGTTCTACGGTTCGCAGAACAGCGGCAAGACCAAGCCAAACTGCTCAGCCGTATCGTGGTGGCGCATTGCGAAACTCTTTTCAGGTGATACACGGTAGAGAAGCAAGAGAACGTTCTTCTTGAAAGGTAGAAAAGGATGCGTATAGTTTTATCGGGCGGCGGGACCGCTGGTCATATTAATCCTGCCCTTGCTCTTGCGGAGGTTTTGCAAGAGCGCGGCCATGAAGTGTATTTTGCGGGTACTCCCAACGGGGTAGAAAAACCGCTTGTTGAAATGGCGGGCATTTCTTTTAAAGGCTTTGAGGTTTCCGGATTTGATCGTAGCCATCCGCTTACGTTGGCAAAAGGGCTTCGGAAATTATCCCATTCCGCGAATGAGGCAGGCCGATGGTTTGCTGAGCTAAAGCCTCATGCGGTGGTGGTATTTGGTGGATACGCCTGTCTGCCTGCTGGACGCGCTGCAAAGGCATTTCGCGTCCCGTTGATTATTCATGAGCAGAATTCGGTAATGGGCATGGCTAACGATTACCTTTCCAAGAATGCTGCTGCGGTTGCGCTTACCTATGAATCAGCTGGTCGATCGGTAAAAGATCAAACCAAGGTTATCGTGACAGGAAATCCTGTTCGCAAATCTGTTCTTGAGGCAACCAAACAAGAGGGCAGAAAATACCTAGGCATTCCCGAGGATGCCACTATGCTGCTTGTATTTGGTGGCAGCTTAGGGGCTCGTCATATCAATACCGCAATTTCACGCATGAAAAACGATTTGCTTGCGCTTGATAACGTGTATGTGGTGCATATTACCGGGCCAAAAGAATTTGAAACGGTGCAAGAATCGCTTGCGCTTACCGAAGAGGAGCAGAAGCGCTATATCGTAAAGGATTATGAAGACAACATGGGTGCAGTTCTTGCTGCAACTGATTTGGTTGTCTCCCGTGCAGGCGCTTCATCTCTAGCTGAAATATCGGCTCGTTGTATTCCTGCAATTTTGATTCCGTTTCCTTATGCAACAGCAGACCATCAGACTGCTAACGCAAAAGAGTATGTCGAGCGCGGGGCGGCTCTTCTTATTGCGGATGACAAGGTTGAAACGCAGGAGTTTTCCAACAGTATCTTGGGTCTGCT
The DNA here is from genome assembly GCA_900554685.1 of uncultured Cryptobacterium sp. Taxonomy (GTDB): domain Bacteria; phylum Actinomycetota; class Coriobacteriia; order Coriobacteriales; family Eggerthellaceae; genus Anaerotardibacter. The sequence goes on along the minus strand of USIG01000018.1, from coordinate 10,248 downwards.
GAAAGACAAGCAGCTTCGCGAAGATATGAGCAAGGCCGCTCAGTCTTTTGAGACCGTGGATGCCTCAGCGCGCTTGGCTGATGTGGTGGAGCTGATGATAAAGTCAAAGTGGCCAGATCTTTTTGAGGAGTTCAAAGAGGAGCAGGAAGAAAAAGCCACGAACTCAAGCTCGGATGTTGATGCTGATGCCGAAGCCGACAGCGATGCTGAAGCTGACACTGATGCTGGAGCGGACGGTGATGCTAGAGCTGACGGTGATGCCGAAGCCGACAGCGATGCTAGAGCCGACGGCGATGCCGAAACTGGCGCGGATGCCGAAGCCGGCAGAAGAGGCTAGCCCGCAGCATAAGTAATGCCAAATTGTTTTCGCGGATACTGTGTGTTTGTGCTGCAAGCTTGGAAGGTTTTATACAATAAGGAGCGATCTCGAGGAGGATGTCCGTGACAGAGAATCGCATCAAAAACGTACATTTTATTGGCATTGGTGGCGTGGGCATGAGTGGCATTGCGCGCGTTGCTAAAGAACAAGGTATGGAAGTTTCAGGTTCCGATCTGCGCGAGAGCCGCTATACGCAGCAGCTGCGTGAGGCAGGCGTGCGCGTCTACATCGGCCAGAAGGCTTCAAATCTCGATTCTGAAAATCCTGATGTAGTGGTAGTGTCTACCGCTATTTTGGAAAATAATCCTGAACTTAAAGAAGCAAAGCGTCGCGAAATTCCTATCTGGCATCGCGCGAAAATGCTCGCCGAGCTAGGCAGGGGTCATCGCACGCTGGCAGTAGCAGGCACGCATGGTAAGACAACCACGTCTTCTATGCTTGCTTCGGTTATTGATGGTATAGGCTTTGATCCAACGTTTCTTATTGGCGGCATCGTGCGTGCTTATAACTCCAACGCCCATTGCGGCAAGGGAGATTATTACGTGGTAGAGGCCGACGAGAGCGATAAGTCGTTTACCTACCTTGATCCGGAGTCTGTATTGGTAACAAACATTGAGGCAGATCATCTTGATCATTACGAAGACCTCAATGAAATATATAAGCTCTTCGGTGACTTCATGTCTTCTGTTCATGACGAGGGATGCTGCGTTGTGTGCGGGGAAGATGAGGCGCTTGTCGAAGTGGCTCGCAAAACCGGACGGAAGGTATTAACCTACGGCTTTTCAAGTGAGTGCGATACCACGATATCCAATTATGCGGTTTCAGGGGTATCGACTTCCTTTACCGTTGCTCTGCCAAATGGCAAGGTGCTGAATTGCCGCCTGAAGCAAAATCCCGGTCGGCATAATGCCCTTAATGCAGCGGGTGTTCTTACCTTGCTTATGACTCAGGGCTTTGACGTGGAACGCGCAGCTGAGGTACTGGGTGATTTTTCGGGCGTTCGTCGTCGCTTCGATCTGGTGGGTGAAGTAAATGGCATCACTATTTTGGATGACTACGCTCATCATCCCACCGAGATTGCTGCAACAATCTCTGCCGCTAAAAGTCTTGATTTCAAGCGCGTGTGCGTTGTTTTTCAACCCCATCGCTATTCGCGCGTGAAGCTGTTTACTGAGGTGCTAAAAGACGAATTCGCTTCTGCCTTCGACCAGGCTGATTTCGTGGTATTCATGAATGTGTATTCGGCAGGCGAGGCTCCTATTCCTGGTATAACGGGAGCAACCTTTATGCAGCCAGTGCTTGACCATGTGGGCGATACAAAAAAGATTACCTATATCGATCGTCGTTTAAAGCTTATTCCTTATTTGGTAGAAAATCTTGAACCAGGAGATTTAATTATCACGATGGGTGCTGGCGATGTGACCGGCGTTGGTCCAGAATTGCTTGCCGCTCTTCAGGATAAGGAAAAGAGCAAGCGCTAATGGCAGCTCGTCATGCTTCGGAATTGGAACTGATGCGTTTCGATGACGAATTTGAAGGAACAATTCGACTTGATGAACCGATGGCTCGCCATACCACGTATCGTATCGGTGGTCCAGCGCGCGCGTTTGTTGAAGTAAATTCAATCGCAGCACTTGGTGCTGTTTTGAAGGTGTGCGCCAACGAGCAGCTTCCTTGGTTTGTGGCAGGTAAGGGCTCTAATCTGCTTGTTTCAGATGAAGGATACGATGGCGTTGTAATAACGTTGGCGGGCGACTTTCGTGTGTGGCGTTTTGATGACGACTTACAACATGTGGTGGTAGGCACAGGAACAATGCTTTCGCGCCTTGTGCAAGAAGTGTTTCATCACGGATATTCCGGTATGGAATTTGCGGTAGGCACTCCTGGAACTGTGGGAGGTGCCTTGGTGCAAAATGCCGGTACGCGCAACGATTGGATGGGTTCTCGCGTGGTGTCAGTTACTGCTTATAACGCAGAAACGGGCTTAAAACGTTACGCTGCGCATGACTTGTCCTGGGGGTATCGGACCTCCTCATTTGCTCCTTGCGATATTTTGGTTGAATGCGAACTGAAGCTCGAACGAGCGTTTTCGGGCAATATACATGAACGAATGAGTTCGCTTCTTGCAAAGCGCAAGGCAAGCCAGCCTCTTGAATATCCTTCTTGTGGAAGTGTGTTTCGCAATCCCGAACAGGGCTCTGCGGGTGCTTTAATTGAAGAATTAGGTCTTAAAGGAAAAACTTGTGGAGGGGCATGCATTTCTGAAAAGCATGCGAACTTCATTGTGAATACAGGTTCTGCTACGGCGCATGATGTTTTGACGCTTATCAGAACCGCTCGAGAAGAAGTGAGGAGGCGCTATGGCATCGAACTCGAGACGGAGGTCCGCTTCCTCGGTTTCAAGGGCAACGTCTTCGAGGAATAGGCCATCGGCGCGCCCTACGACAGTAAAGGGTCGCCCTACGCAAGGCGGGTCTCCTCGCAGAACAACTCATAGCTCTTCTCGTACAAGAAACACATCGTCTGCAGCAAGCAGCTATACCCGTAATGCGCGCTCAGCGGATCGTGGATATCGTCAAGCAGATCAGCCGCTTCGATCGGTGAGCGTCTCTGATGTGCATAATGCTGCACGTTATCGTGCGCGACGAGCATCCAGACGTCTTCCCATAGTGGTTATCGTCATCGTGGCGCTCATAGCGGTACTGGGTATTGGTGGTGTTGTTCTTGCCAATTCAGGGGTATTTACTGTTCGCCAGGTTACCGTTTCAGGTGTTTCTCATATTACCGCCGAAGAAATGACAGAACTTGCAGCAGTACCGGAAGGAACCACTCTTCTTAACGTGGATGCCAACGGCATAACATCGCGCCTTACGTCTAACCCTTGGGTGCAAAGTGCCAGTGTTGATAGGGTGTTTCCCGATACGCTTAATCTCAATATTACCGAACGAACTATTTCTGCCGTTGTTTCGGTTACGGTGGATGATTCCAATACGGTAGAGCGGTGGGCTTTGGCCTCTGATGGTATGTGGCTTACCGAGCTACCAGATCAAAACAGTGCAGAAGGTCAGGCGCTTCCCGCTTCGATATACGAAGACGCTGCAAACGCCCTAGAGATTACTGATATTCCTTATGGGTCTTCTCCGGAGGCCGGAAAATACTGTAATAATGCAAATGTAGAAAATGCGCTTTCCATTATTGATGGCATGACAACTGAGTTAGCCGATCAGGTAAAAAGCGTTTCTGCAGCAAGCAGTAATTCCACAACGTTGACGCTTGATAATGGCGTTGAAATTGCCTTTGGTGATGCTCAGGATATTAGAGATAAAGAACGAGTGTGTCTTGAACTGTTAAAGGAGCATGAGGGGAAAATATCATACATCAATGTACGAGTTGTGAATAAACCCGTATGGCGATCGTTGTAATCCCTGATATTGGCGGTGTTGTTTTGCAAACCGCAATCCATTGTGTAAAATGTTCAAGATGTCCAAACTATTAAGGGATTGCCCTTATGTGGGATGGCACTGAAATGAAACTGAAAGCGAGCAAATATGCAACAGATTCTTGGCTCTGACAACCTCGCGGTAATTAAGGTCGTCGGTGTTGGCGGTGGCGGCACAAATGCGGTTAACCGAATGGTAGAAGCCGGTATTAAGGGCGTTGAATTTATCGCGGTTAATACGGATCGCCAAGCACTTATGCTTTCCGATGCTGACAAAACTATTCATATTGGTGAAGAAATCACTCGAGGTCTTGGCGCAGGTGCTAACCCTGAGGTTGGCTGCCAGGCAGCAGAGGAGTCTCGCACTGAAATTCGCGAAGCTCTTGCTGATGCCGATATGGTATTTGTTACGGCAGGTGAAGGCGGCGGTACGGGTACCGGTGCTGCTCCGGTTGTAGCAGAAATCGCACGTGAAGAAATTGGTGCGCTTACGGTAGGTATTGTAACGAAGCCTTTCAGCTTTGAGGGACGCCTTCGTCGCAATCAGGCTGAACAGGGTATCGATTTTCTGTCTCAGAAGGTAGATACGTTGATTGTTATTCCAAACGATCGCCTTCTTGAAATTGTTGAAAAGAAAACAAGCATGCTTGATGCGTTCCGCATCGCGGACGATACGCTTCGTCAGGGTATCCAGGGCGTTACCGACCTGATCACCATTCCTGGTTTGATCAATCTTGACTTCGCTGACATCCGCACGGTCATGAAGGATGCTGGTACCGCAATGATGGGTATCGGTATTGCTTCAGGTGATTCTCGTGCTTTGGAAGCAGCAGAGCAGGCTATCAACTCCAGCTTGCTTGAGACCTCTATTGCAGGTGCTTCTCGCATTCTGTTCTCTATCGCAGGTGGCCCCGAACTTGCTTTGTCTGAGGTTGACGAGGCAGCTCGTGTGGTTGAAGCGGTTGCTGATGAGAACGCCAATATCATTTATGGTCAGATTGTTGATCCTGAATTGGGTGACACTATCCGCATCACCGTTATCGCAACGGGCTTCAAGGCAACCAGCAACCAAGCAGCTATGGATTTCTCTCGTCGTGACAACATGTTTGCATCCACGACCCAGCAAGCTGCTCCTGCAAAACAGGCACAAAGCCAGCGTCCGCTCTATCCTTCAGAGCCACGCTTTGCTGATGAAGACTACATTCCCGATTTCCTGAAGCGCCAGTAAGCTTTTGCGCTTATTAGGTAAGACTGAGAAATTCTTCAGGAAACTTTAGAAGGCTAGTATGACGACCCTTGCTCTACCTTATCCAAAGTTAGCCAAGGGTCGTTTTGCGTCTATTGAGGCCTACTCTGACGAGGCTCTTTTTGAGGCGACAGGGGTTCGCATTGCCTTTACGTGTCGCAGCGGCGGAGTGAGTAGCGGGGCTTATGCTTCTCTTAATTTGGGTACTCACGTTAATGATTGTCGATCCAAGGTAGAAGAAAACCGTCGGCGAGTGCTGCAAGGCCTTGCCACGCCAGATACGTGCCTGTTGGTTCCCAACCAAGTTCATGGGGACGTGGTAGCAACCCTAGATTCTTCTGCGGATCTTTCGCAAATTTCTCTTGATATAGAAAAAGGCGCCGATGGTTTAGTGATTGATGAACCTGGTGTTGCAGCACTTTTATGCTATGCCGATTGCGTTCCTGTGATTTTAGTTTCACCAACAGGTTGTTTTGCAGTTGTGCATGCGGGCTGGCGTGGTGTTATGAATACCATTTCAGTAAAGGCAGCACTTTGTATGGCAGCTCTTGATGAAAAGCGTCTTGGGAAAAGCGCGCTGGGATCGTATAACGTCTATATCGGTCCCCATATTCGTCGAGAATGTTTCGAAACAAGCGAGGAGCTTCACGACTTGTTTGTCGAAACATTCGGTCCATCCTGCGATGCGGGATATCGTCATGTTGATTTATCGGCAGCGCTTATCACGCAGCTTACGCAGGTAGGTATTTCGCGGGAGCGGATATGCGATTTGGGATTGTGTACAGTGTGCCATACCGACGAGTTTTTCTCTTATAGGGCACAGCAGGGTACGGCAGGTCGCCATGGAGCATTTGCTTATCGCGAAAAGCGTGGAAAGAGCGAAAGTTGCGATTTGTAAAGCGCGGCACAAGCGCGCGTCTGGCGCGGTGCGTTGTGGTGCGGTTGTTGTGGTGCGGTTGTTGTGGTGCGCAGTAAAGGGCGTCGGCGTCTTTGCCGTAAGGCTGTGGCGCAAGGGTGGCTTTTGGTGCTTTGCGGCGTGAGGCGACGGCATAAAGTGTCTTAGTATGAGACGTGTAACAGCCCGCTGTTCAGTAGAGATAAAAGGGATAAAGCATATACGAGGAGGATTCAGCATGAGTACAGCAAGTCGATATCAGCGTTTACGGAGCGAGCTCGACAAGGAATGCGAAAAAGCAGGAAGAAGTCCTCAGGATGTTTTGTTGCTAGCGGTCTCTAAAACGGTTGATCTCGATCAGGTTGAGCTTGCCCTGCAGGCAGGTGCGTGCGCGTTTGGCGAAAACCGTCCCGATGAGCTAGTTCGCAAACAGGCTGCGTTCCCTCAAGCTGAATGGCACTTTATCGGCAACATCCAATCACGCCGAATTCCCGATATCGTTTCTGCTGCAACGCTTATCCACTCGGTAAGCAAGGAAGCTCATTTGGCAAAAATCGATTCTGCAGCGCAGAAAATTGGAAAGTGCCAGCGTTTGCTTTTGGAGGTAAATGTTTCGGGCGAAGAAAGCAAAAGCGGATTTTCCCCCGACGAGGTTAAGGGAGTGATTGAGCGCGCATCAGGGCTTTCGCATATCAGTATCGAGGGCTTGATGACCATGGCGCCTCAGGGAAAAGAAGATGCAATTGTAGCTACTTTTTCGGGACTTGAGCGCCTGCGTGATGAGCTTCAAGATCAATTACGTAATAAGGGCATATCGTGTCATTTGTCTGCTCTTTCTATGGGAATGACGGAAGACTGGCGCTGCGCCGTTGGCTTTGGTACTACGATTGTGCGAATCGGTCGCGCTATTTTTAGCGATGATTTCGAATAACATCGTTTTAAATAACATGGTAAAGTTTTAGTTTAGGCAAATTTAAGTTGCGGTATTTTTAGGGCTAGTAACGATCACGCAAATTGTCGTGGTGATCAGAAGGGTATAAAGATATGGATTTTCCACGTCCCTCCGTTTCTCCAAGCAATATCATTGGGGATTTGAAGGATCGATTTGGATTTGGTGGCGCTAAGCAGCGTTCTTATGATGAAGAGCCATACTACGATGAATATGACGAGTACGGCTATGACGAACCTCATCCCTACGATTCGGGAGATCAGTATGCATCCTCCTCTCAGGCAGATCCCTATGATCGCCTTGAGTACACCACGCGTTCAACGGCGGGTCGCCCTTCGCGTACCTCATCCTATTCAACTTCTCCTCATCTGGTCAGCTCAGATGATATCCGTGCAACAACAAGTGCGTATGGGGTGAGCTCAGCTGCAACAGGTGATGCAACGTATGGGTCTTATCGAAGCTCGCGATCTTCCTATGACGTTTCTTCTCATTCTGCTTCTTCGGCGAGCACTTCCTTAGAAGGGGCAGAAACCGAGCAATATGATGTTCCTGCAACTGCCTATGGTGATTTTGTCTCGCCTTATAAAGAGCATGCTCATCAAAGCACAGCAGCGTCTTCTTATGGTGCTTCGGCAACAGGGGTACGTTCCTCAGGTGGGGTATCGAACGGTGCCTTAAGTGGCGCTTCAAGTGGCGTTTCGAATGGTGCTTCAAACGGTACCTCAAATGGTGCCTCTCGTTCGGCAGGGCTTGACTCTCTGTTCTCGCCAACAACTGAGGCAGGAGCATCTGCGCAGGGCTCTTCGGCTTTAACAGGCTCACTTGCGGGTCATTCAGCAAGCTCCACTTCAAGTGGCGCGACAGAAGCTGGCGCAGGAAGTACTTCGATGGGCTCAGCATCGACTTCGACAGGAAGTTTGTCATCGCGTGAGATAACGCTTTTGCAACCAGTAACTTATGAGGATGTTGCCTCAGTTGCCCGTTCAGTAAGATTGGGCAATATCGTTGTTTTATCTTTGCGCTCAACCGATGCTGCTCTTGCAAAGCGTGTACTGGACTTTTCCTTTGGTGTTGCTTCCGCGCTTGATGCACGAGTGGACTGCGTAGCAGATAAAACCTTTATTGTGATGCAGGGCGGAGATCTCTCGCTTGAAGAGCGTCATCGTCTGCAAAAGCAAGGTATTTTGTAAGGTAAAACTACTAAGAGCAGCTAAGGATTTGTCGCGATTATGATTTCGTATCTACTTGTTACTCTGGCTGATACCTATAGTTTGGTTATTTTCGTTTACGTAATGATGTCGTGGATTCCTTCGAATTCGGGCATCATTGGGGATTTACGTAATGTGCTTGGCAGAATATGTGATCCTTATTTGAATTTATTCCGACGTTTTATTCCCCCAATTGGAGGGATGATTGACATTAGCCCAATCCTCGCATTGCTTGTGCTACAGTTCGGGGTAAGGTTTATTGTCGCGTTGTTGTAGCAGCTGATACGAGACGAATGGTTTGTGGAACGTTTGATGAGTGCTGCTGGACAGGGAATGATTTGAGCTATCATAAGGGCAGCTCAAAAGTAGATAGATACTACGTAAGGGGTATTTCATGGCGATTACTTCCGCTGACATCCAAAATCAAAGCTTTAAGATTGAGCGTCGTGGATATGACGTTGACGAAGTGGATGTTTTCTTGGAGCGTGTAGCTTCTGAAATTGATGAGTTAAATGACGAAATTGCGCATTTGCGCGCCCAGGCATCAGAGGCTTCTTCTGCCGCTCGTACCGAGATTATCTCTCAACCAGAAGTTGATACGGCAAGCCAGGAAGAGCTGGCAGAAAAAGATGCCAAGATCGCAGAGCTCGAGGCTCGCTTGCGCGAGCGCAAGAGCGATGATAGTGCTATTGCTCAGGCATTGATTGTTGCTCAGCGTACCGCTGATGAAATTATTGCTAAGGCTAAGGGAGAGGCTGAGCAAACTCGTATTAACGCCGAAGAAGAGGGCAAGCGCATTCTTGATAAGGCTAATGCAGAAAAGCAGCGTGTCATCGATCACATTAACGAGTTGTCTGCAAGCCGCGAGCAGGTTCGTGAGCAGTATCAGGATATGCTCAAAGAATTCATTGGCTCTGCTACCCAGCGCCTTTCTGAAATTGGTGGCGAGGTAACTGCTGGCATTGAGCTTCCTGCAGAGTTACTTGAAACAACAAAGAGCGACGAAGACGAGAAGCCAGCTAAGCCTGTAAACACCTCTTCAAGCACTGGCTCTAAATGGGAGCCAGGTTCTCCTGTGGCAACGTATACCACTCCTACGGTAACGCCTGTAGTAAGCGCACCTGCAACACCTAAGCCTTCCGCTGCTTCTAAGGATTTCTCTGGCTATGGCGATGCCGATGACTCTTTCTCGTTTGACGATGTAGACTAGCTTTCGCTTGACGACGTAGCGCTCACTGTGGGCACATGTAGCGCCGCAAACACAGGTAGCACCGTCGTAAGCGCTTGCAGCGTCGCGAACATATGTAGTGCCGCGAGTATATGTGGTGTCACAAACACATTTAGCACCGCGAGCCTATGTAGTCCCGCGAGCGCATTGACAAAATATCTTCCAAAAGGCCGCAATTACGCATTGCGGCCTTTTTGCTTATGGGTCTTTTGTGTCCTGCTCTCTGGCACGAATTTCGGGTTATAGGGTTAATGGCTAAAAGGGGGCCTATAGCCTCGAATTCCTTGTAGCCCTGAATGTGTAATGCATCCTTCTGTGATATGGATATTCTGAACTTCCTCGAGAGGATACGGAGGATTAGCGGCCTAAATGAATTACGTGGTTAGTTTCAACGGTTCGGTACTGTTTCGCTTTAGGGATACGGAGCCGCGATGTGGGTTGCGAGGTTTGCGATTTTGGAATTTGCACTTTTGAGGGGTGTTTGTGGCGAGTAGAGCAAGAATTGTATAACTCGTTGTTGGTGCCCTGGCAATTTTGCGGCACCCTTTGATATAAAGCAGCGAATTATTGTAATGAACGCCTCTTCTGCACCTCTAAAGCCTTTTCCTGTGCTGCGCAATCTATGCAATTCTTTCTTTGCCCGCCATTTGAAGGGGCAAAAAGTGCAAATTTGCAAAATTTAGGGTCTAGTAGGTTTTAGATCGGGCGGTAGAAGCGCGAGAAATAAAGAAGCGGGCGAAACCAGGTACAACAAACGATAGGGAATTAAGTAGGCGAGCTAGAAACAAGAGGAGTGGGTCTATAAGCCGGGTTCTGTAATCGGCAACCATTTATCTCGATTGCATGTCACCATGCAACTCAAGCACGCAACCCGAACGCACGGAAAGGCGGCCGTATAGCGTTC
>USIG01000017.1 GCA_900554685.1 uncultured Cryptobacterium sp. | reverse complement strand
TATGCCCACGCACTATTGTGTGTAAGCGTTTTGCTGTGAGCAGCTAAATATGATAATGCTCTCTTAGGTATTGGTCAATCAAAAGATTTCTAAAAGATGCACTATACTCAAGAAAACTTCGAAATTTTAACGTTAAGGAACACCTCATGGCAGCACTACTCGTTGGAGTTATTTCCGATTTACATGGCGTTTTATCAAAGGCAGCCTATCGGCAACTCGAGCCATGCGATCTTATTCTTTGTGCGGGCGATGTCGAACGCGAGAGTATCTTGATGGAACTAGAGGCCATCGCGCCTACTATTGCTGTCAAAGGAAATTGCGATTATCCCAGCATCAGCTCCGATGTTCCCTTTACAGCATCTCCTCGCATTGGTGGCGTTCGCTTCTTTATGGTTCATCGCCCTGAAGATATTGGCACTCCTGCCGACAACGTAAAGGTCGTTGTTCACGGCCATACTCACATACCTCGCGATCAAATGCTTGACGGCATCCGCTATATCAATCCCGGCAGTGCAACACGCCCCCGTGGTGGAAGCAAGAAGAGCATGGCTCGTCTTACCATAGAAAAAGGTGTGCTCACCTCGGTAGAATTTATAACCTTAGAATAAGTGCCTTAACGCCAACACTGGTAGCAATACTCTATAGGTTCTCTCTGCGGTTGCTCCGGTTGAGATTTTTCCCAACATTTTTTAAGAACTTCAGGATTTAAACAGTCTTGAGGCCTACGTCCAAGCACCACATCAAGCGCCGCTTGCATGGAGCGACGATGAAGTTCCTCCCCCGATTCCTCCGAGTAATAAGCCACGTGAGGACTCAATACGGTATGAGGCGCCTTCATCAAAGGATGATCCCAATCCAAAGGTTCCTCTTCAAACACATCAATACCTGCACCCCAAAGCCTATCTTCACTGAGTGCTTGAGCTAATGCTAGCGTATCAATTACCGCACCGCGCGAGGTATTAACTACCACTGCATCTTGTTTCATAAAAGCAATATTGTCCGCATTGAGCAGGTGATGTGTTTCTGGAGTAAGAGCCGTGTGAAACGACACCACATCGGAGTGTTTCAAGAGATCTTCTAACGGATAAATTTCATACCCTTCAGGAGTGCGGCGCCCTGGCACTAAGGAGCGCGAATAACAAATTACGTGAAATCCTAAACCTGCCGCCTTGCGCGCAACGGCACGTCCAATCTCACCCATCCCAACAACGCCAAACGTTCTGCCATACACTTGACCGAACGGTCTCCTGCGCGTGTAGTCCCATACTCCTGCACGCATATCAGCATCACATTCATTTAGACGGCGCAAACATGCAAGAGCAAGACTAAGAGCATGATCGGAAACCACTTCTGTTCCATAACCGGGTACGATGCATACTGCCGTGTTATTGTTCGTTGCAGCCGTTACATCGATATTGTCGTAGCCAATACCTGTCCTACTTACGACTTTTAAATGAGGAAGCGCTTCAAACACGCGCGAGGAATAATCACCATAGGAAGTTACAACACCATCAGCGTCTTGTGCATGACGGATAATAGCTTCCGCACTGCGATCGTTGTATAACGCAAGATCAACGCCAGCTTCTTTGGCCATCTCAATTTCGATATCGTTGTCTTCAAAATCGGTATCGGTTACCACAATTTTTGGCATAGGGACTCCTTAGGGAGGCTCTCATAAAACCTGCTTTCGGCTAGCTTACCACCATTGCGTAACGGTTCCCGATTGGTCCAGGTCAACGGGCTCACTTTTCGTTTCAGGTTCGTTATTGATCAATACCGCAACAAAGTCTTTTACGCGGGCAAGCACTTCTCGCTTTTCATAATCATCCATATGATCATAAGATGACTTGTCGCCCGGAACGCCAAACGCCTCTATTCCAAAGGAGTGCGCATCATAAAGCGCCCGATAGAGGTGGTATTCTTGCGTGACAACTACACAACGTTCCACCCCAAAGACATGGCGAAGTCGATACATACTGTCATAGGTGGAAAGTCCCGCATGATCGCAGAAAACATCGTCTTTAGGCACTCCTTGTTTTTCAACATATAGCGCCATAGCCATCACTTCGTTATACGTGGAATCGCTATTATCGCCACTCATGATAATTTTTGGTGCTACCCCTTCGTTGTAGAGCGCAATAGCAGTATCAAGGCGATCCTTTAACACCGCAGAAGGACTTCCATCCCAATTGATTCCCGCGCCCAACACCACAATAGCATCAGCGTTAAGGGATGTTTGCTGAATCTCTGGACTTGAGACGCTTGAAAACGAAGGGCGCGTTGTCGCGCAGACAAAAGCATTTATGGCAAGCGGGATACCTACGACAACCACTACAACTGCAAGAAGGCAGCCTAAAAAAGCCCGAATCAAACGGCTTAAACATCCCCGTTTTTTATGACTATTTTTTCGAGCACTCATAGAGATAATCAGATCGCCTTTACTCGTTTCTGTCTTGATCTGGCACGTCCTTGGCTGGAATAAACCATCACATCCTGCCAAAGCAGGCCCTGCAACAAGTGCGCCCCAACAAGGGGCGCACCATAAGAGTAAGTATTATATTTTGCCTCAAGCACATTGGTTGCTGTTATAACGAAAAGCTCCATTATTACTTCGCAGCGTTTTCACAAAGACGTTGTTTACTCTGTGAGCATTCCAGGAAAGCACTCTAGGGAATTACATTCCACAGAGTGGCATTCCGCAAAGCCGCAGCCCATAAAACGGCAATCCACCTTCAGACAACAAGCTATTTTGCGACAACGTTTACCAAGCGACCAGGAATGACGATGACTTTCTTGATGTCTTTTCCTTCGGTTGCATGAGCGATTGCAGCAAGAGCAGCCTCGCGAATCGAATCTTCATCAGCATCGGTTGCAACCATAATTCTTGCCTTAACCTTGCCGTTAATCTGTACTGCTAATTCGACTTCGTCAGCCTTTGCCGCTTCCGGATCAAAGTCTGGCCATGATTGGTGATGTACCGAATCCTGATGGCCCAGCTCGGTCTGCCACAACTCTTCTGCCCAATGAGGCGTAATAGGCGCAAGCAATTTGACCATTACTTCTGCAATTTCAGTATCAAATGCATGCAATTCCTGGTCTGCCTTGCGAGCCTCTGGAGAATTCTTGCGCAAGTAATCGCTTGCCGCGTTGGCAAGCTCCATAATGGCAGCAATTGCGGTGTTGAAGTTATTGCGTCCAAAGTCTTCAATGACTTTGCCAACCACACGATGGCGCTCGCGCAGCAAGATATCTTTTGCCTCCTTGGCATCTGCCTTGGATGCGCCTTCTTGGAAGAGGGTCTTCTCGCCCGCATCCGCCGCTAAATCGGCAACGATGCGCCAAGCGCGATTGAGGAACTTGTACATACCAGCAAGTCCGTCCTCGTTCCACTGAAGCTCTTTATCAGGCGGCGCCATAAACAAAATGTAGGCACGAACAGCATCGGCACCATAGCCGTCAATCATTTCTTCAGGAGAAATAACATTGCCCTTCGATTTAGACATAACATCGCCATGCTCGTCGAGCACCATACCTTGGCAAAGCAGGTTAGAGAAAGGTTCGTCAAAATCAAGCATGCCCATATCGCGCAAAACCTTGGTGAAGAAACGCGAGTACAGCAGATGCAAAATTGCATGCTCAATACCGCCAATATACTGGTCAACAGGCATCCAGCGATTCGCACGAGCAGGATCGAAGGGCTGCTTGTCATTATGAGGATCGGTATAGCGCAGATAGTACCAGCTTGAGCAGGTAAACGTATCCATGGTATCGGTCTCACGACGAGCAGGGCCACCACACTTCGGGCACGTGCACTGAGAAAACTCTTTGTGTGTTGCCAGCGTTTCCCCTGCTGCCAGATCGATATCCTTTGGCAACATAACAGGTAGGTCCTCTTCAGGAACGGGGACCAAACCACACTTATCACAATAAATGGCAGGAATAGGATTACCCCAGTAACGCTGACGGGAAATAAGCCAGTCACGCAGGCGGAACTGAACCGATTTTTTACCCTTACCCTGTTTTTCCAGATCTGCAATGATGGCATCTACCGCCGGAGAATGCTTTCCGCCTACCATGCCAGTATATTTACCAGACTGAACAAGCACGCCTTCAGCCTCGTAGGATTTTTCCCAATCAACCGTCGTAATGCGGCGATCTTCTACCCCATTGAGCTGCTCAAACAGCGGATCATCTTCACCCAAAATAATAGGAATAATAGGCAGATCGTACTTGCGTGCAAACTCAAAGTCGCGCTGGTCGCCACAGGGAACTGCCATAACCGCACCGGTACCATAATCAGCAACGATATAGTCAGCTACCCAAACAGGTACCTTATCGCCATTAACGGGGTTTATAACATAGCGTCCCGTAAACGCACCATGCTTTTCGCGATCGCCCTGAGCACGCTCAACCGCACTCACCTTAGAAGCGGCTTCAACCAAAGCCATAACATCAGCTTCGTATTCGCTGCCTTCAACCAGCGTTGACACCAGAGGAGATTCCGGAGCAACAAGGAAGAAGCTGCAACCGAACAACGTATCAGGACGAGTGGTGAACACCGTAATCGTGTCATCATCGGTGGGATTTTCAGGAGCATTACCGTTCTTATCACACAGCAAGAAATCAACTTCTGCACCCTCAGAACGACCAATCCAGTTAGCCTGCATCTGCTTAACCGGTTCGGGCCATCCTTCCAACTTATCCAAATCATCTAAAAGCTCTTGCGCATAATCAGTGATCTTGAAATACCACTGCGTAAGATCGCGCTTCTCAACAGCGCCGTGGCAACGCCAGCATTCCCCTTCGGTTACCTGCTCATTAGCCAAAACCGTTTTGCAGTTAGGGCACCAGTTCACAGGAGAATTGCGGCGCTCTACCAAACCGCGCTTCCAGAATTGCAAAAAGATCCACTGACCCCAGCGATAATACTCAGGATCACATGCCACTACCGTACGATCCCAGTCGTACGAAAAACCCATGCGCTTAAAACTTGCCTTTTGGGTTTCAATGTTGGCGTAAGTCCACGTAGCAGGATGGCTGTTGTGTTTGATAGCAGCATTTTCTGCAGGAAGGCCAAATGCGTCCCAACCCATAGGATGCAACACATCATACCCACGCATAGTGTAATAACGCGCGGTGACATCGCCTAACGTATAGTTACGAACATGACCCATGTGAATGTCGCCCGAAGGATAAGGAAACATTTCAAGCACATAGCGCTTTGGCTTCGACTCGTCTTCGCGAGCAGTATAAGCGCCCGTATCCGCCCAAACCTTCTGCCAATGGGGCTCTATTTCATGCGGGTTGTATTCTTTCATAGGTCAATCCTTTTTCTTTTCAGTAAGACTGCCAACTAAAACTACAAGGACGCCTTGTTTGTATATGCGAGAGGCTCGCATAGAACAAAACAAAGCGCCCTACATTATAAAACCGAATTATTACAAGTGGGGAAATAGTCCAGAAAATAGACTAGAGAATACGGTAAGAAACCGTTCTTACGCCCCATGCCTGACAAGTTTTAAAACCAAATGCCTTGAAAACGCCAGGCTGCAAATCGAGATGACGTGCTCCGCCTGAAAGACCACCGCAGTCGTTGATGGTTGCCACTACGGTCTTGCCCCCGTATTTAATTTCTATAGCATGGCCATAGTAAGAAGAACGATTTGGCCAGCTGACAGGAATAGCAACGCCCATGGAATTATCATCACAAACCGCACCCGTTGCAGTGGTTCCAGGATTAGGGGTGTAAGGATCAGATGATCCACCGTAGGCAGAAGCAGGACCCGATTTCCATCCTTTAGAAGTGTCGGTTGAGCTGGTGCCGCCCGAGTCGCTTGAGGAACTGCCACCGCCTGAATTACCGCCCGAGTTGCCTGCTGAGCTTGTTCCACCCGAATTACCGCCGCTTGCTGCAGGTCGCTCATTGTTGGTATTCCAGTTTGAACTTTCTTCTTTATTTGAAGAAGCGTTGTTTGCTGAATTGCTCTGTTCCATTTGTGCAGCTTGGGCTTGAAGTTTAGCGAGCTCTGCTTGCGATTCCTTGATGGAAGAAACCTTTGCCGAAGCATCGGAAACCACTTTTTCAGCTTCCGCCTTTTTCGCTTCAGCTTGATCGAGAACAGCCTGCTGAGAGTCGCGCTGATTGTTTAATTCATCGAGCGCATCATTGAATGTTTCATTAAGCTTGCGTTGTTCAGCAATTTTTTCTGCCTGATCTTCCTGTACAGCCGCATAGTAGGTCATGTTTGTTATAAAGTCCGAAATACTCTCAGAGCTCAGAACGATATTAACAAGAGACAACCCTCCATCGCTTTTGTATTCAGCAAGAACAGCATCTCCTAAAAGTTCCTGACCCTCGAGCATTGCCTGCTGAGCTTCTTGCACTTTTTGAGTAGTCGTAGAAATTTCCGCATCAAGGTTATTAATCTCTGTTTGAAGTTCGTTATATTCCGCAGAAATTTCACTCAACTCGGCAGAAGCAGCATCAAGCGTTGCCTGAGCATCAGAAAGCTCATCCGCATAGACTTTTTGAGTTCCTCCCACAAAGGGAAGAACCATCGACAAAGCCAGCAGAAGGCTCATACCTGTGGCGCAAAGCGCTTTTTGTATTCGTGTAAACATGCTTAAAAGTGTAACGTAGAATGACTTTTCTACATAATTCCGTACAGGCCCGCCTCGAGCTTCAAAAACCTTGCTTTCTTTATAAGACCAGTTCACACATAGTTTTTTAAAGTTTTAGCGGGATTTGATTTCGGGGAGATTTTGTGAAGACGGACTTACCTTGTCGCGACCAGAGCAAAAGCGAAAACCTCTTTGAACACCCTTAACATCGCCCCTTTAAAAAAGGACCCCGCCTTAAGGCGCCTGCCGTTTCCTGAACGTTTTTTCCAAGAAACGGGAAGCGATCCACTTTTCACGGAGTCCCAATATTTTTACTCTATCAAGTTTGTTGCTATGCCAGGTTTGTTTTATCGCACGTGAGAAATACGTGCGAAATGCACCTGTCACGCACAAAATGCCTTGTTAGTTGTTAACCACGGATCGTATTGCCTACATAAGGAGTTTTGTCCTTGAGCAAAACGTCGTGCGCGCCACCCTCAACAATCGAAGTAGCACTTACTACGGTAAGCTTTGCTTTTTCCTGCAGTTCAGGAATGGTCAGTGCGCCGCAGTTGCACATCGTGGACTTGATCTTCGATAAGGTCATATCCACGTTATCCTTTAAGGCACCAGCGTAAGGAACGTAAGAATCGACACCCTCTTCGAAGGTAAGACCCTTCTTGGCACCACCCAAGTCATAACGCTGCCAATTGCGAGCACGAGCAGAACCTTCGCCCCAGTATTCTTTCATGTAGCTACCGTTTACCGTTACGCGGTTAGTAGGGCTTTCATCAAAACGAGCGAAGTAACGACCCAGCATCAAGAAGTCTGCACCCATTGCAAGAGCCAAGGTCATGTGATGGTCATATACGATGCCGCCGTCAGAACATACGGGAACATAGATGCCCGTTTCCTCGAAGTATTCATCACGAGCCTTTGCGACTTCAATCAAAGCTGTTGCCTGTCCACGACCAATACCCTTCTGTTCACGGGTAATGCAGATAGATCCACCGCCAATGCCAACCTTGACAAAGTCAGCACCAGCCTCTGCTAAAAAGCGGAAGCCTTCCGTGTCAACAACGTTACCTGCACCAACCTTGACTGAATTGCCATAGTGATCGCGAATCCACTTAATGGTACGCAGCTGCCACTCGGAATAGCCCTCAGAAGAGTCGATGCAAAGCACATCAGCACCTGCCTCAATAAGAGCAGGGACGCGATCGGCATAGTCGCGTGTATTGATACCAGCACCTACCAGATAGCGCTTGTGAGAGTCAAGCAGCTCGTGAGGATTGGACTTGTGCTGTTCGTAGTCCTTGCGGAAAACCATATACATCAAGTTGTCATCATCATCTACGATAGGCAAGGAATTCAGTTTGTTGTCCCAGATAATATCGTTGGCTTCCTTCAAGCTGGTGTCAGCAGATGCCACAATAAGCTTTTCACGAGGCGTCATAAATTCAGAAACTGGCGTATCAAGTTCCATACGGGACAGGCGATAATCGCGGCCCGTTACAATACCTAAAAGCTTTCCTTGAGGATGCCCGCCTTCGGTAACTGGCATAGTGGTATGCCCATTCTTTTCTTTAAGAGCAACAACATCACGTAAGGTCGCCGTAGGAGTAAGGTTCGAATCGCTGCGAACAAAACCTGCCTTGTGATCCTTTACGCGACCAACCATAGCAGCCTGTTCTTCAATGGTCTGAGAGCCATAAATAAATGAAATACCGCCCTGCTGTGCAAGAGCTACTGCCATACCATCATCGGAAACTGCCTGCATGATTGCAGAAACCATAGGAATAGAAAGTGTTAAAGGGCACTCTTCTTCGCCCTTGCGAAAACGCACCAATGGAGTGCTGAGATCCACTGCTTCAGGAATACATTCAGACGAAGAGTATCCCGGAACGAGAAGATATTCGTTAAATGTACGAGATGGTTCTTCAAAATAGTAAGCCATAGAGCACTCCTTGCCTGGGTTCTTCTTTTCTCTGATTTCTGCCGACGAATTACGTTATCCCTTGAAGAATAAGTTTTCACCATTATAGTCACGCATACGACCTATGGTATGACTTTATTCATATTTTTTTCTATCAATGCAGTCGAAGATCTTGTGCATGAAAGATATATACGAGATATGTACAAGCTACTGAGAAACCTAAAGCCTAAGAAACTTATCTATGCTTCCAAAAATGCGCGATACGCACGATAAGCTTCGTAGATATCAGCCTTTGATGTAGCTTCCCAAGGGGAATGCATGGAGAGAACCGCTACACCCGAGTCAATAACATCCATGCCGTATTTCGCAGGAATATAGGCGATGGTGCCACCGCCACCTGCATCTACCTTGCCAAGCTCAGCCGTCTGATAGAAAACACCTGCGTCATCCATAACACGGCGAACATAGGCTACATACTCTGCGCGAGCATCGTTTGAGCCACTCTTGCCGCGTGCGCCGGTGTATTTGTTGAACACAATTCCCTTTCCTGCATACGCGGAATTTTTTGCCTCGAACACGCTTGCATAGGCCGGATCATAGGCAGCAGAAACATCCGAAGAAAGCATGCGCGATGCCGCCAAACAACGACGAAGAGGCAACTGTCCTTTCAAGCCTGCAAGTTCCAATATTTCGGCAATCGTATTTTCGAAGAACAGCGATCCCATACCGGTTGCGCCGACGCTGCCAATTTCTTCTTTATCAACAAGCACCGTAACCGCAGTGGTTTTCGGGGTATCGCTTAAAGCAAGCTGTGCTTCAAGAGAGGTATAAGCACACACGCGGTCATCCTGACCGTATCCAAGTACCATGCTGCGATCAAAGCCCAATTCACGGGCGCGGCCTGCAGGCACCACTTCGATTTCTGCCGAAATGAAGTCCTCTTCGGTAATGCCATACTTTTCCTCTAGCAGCTTAAGTGCAAAAGCCTTAACGCCCTCTTTGCTTCCTTTGGAATCTTTAGAAGCACCTTTTTGCTCATCGCCCTCAGATGCAGCTGTAGCGTCATCCTTTTTGACTACCAGGGGACGATTGCCCATCAAAATATCAAGACTTTCTCCCTCAACAACCTCACTGGCTTTTTTAGCCATCTGCTGGTTGCCTAGATGAGGCAAAAGATCAGTTACACAAAATACCGGGTCCGATGGATCATCGCCTATTGCAATATCAACTACCGTACCATCGGTCTTGGCGACTACTCCATACAAGGCAAGGGGCATAGTCACCCATTGATAGTGCTTTATGCCGCCATAATAGTGAGTATCCAAGTAAGCAAAGCCATCACTTTCGTAAACGGGATTTTGCTTTAAATCCAAACGAGGGCTATCGATATGAGCCCCTAGAATATTCAAGCCCTCTTCAAGCGGATCAGTACCAATATGAGCAAGAATGAGCGTCTTTCCATGAATACCATTCCAAACTTTATCGCCTGGCTTTAAGGACTTGTTCTGCTTTACAGCCTCTTCAAGAGATACATAACCTGCCGCTTCAGCCTGAGCAACCGAAGCACTAAAGCAACGACGTTCGGTTTTGTTATCAGAAATAAAATCAATGTAGCGTTTGCTGAGCGCATCTAATTCTTCAAGCTGGTCTTCAGAATACGATTCCCATGCAACTTTACGTTCCATATGTTTCCTTTCTTTTCACACCATAGTTAAAGATACTGCTGCTGCAGCGCATCTAACGTTCCGTCTTCTTCCATAGAAGCAAGCGCTTCGTTTATTGCCTCGGTAAGGGCGGGATTATCTTTGCTAACGGCAATGCCATAACCCTCACCTGTTGGAATACGCTCAAGAATTTCGCAATCCGGATACGAAGCACGTAAGGCTTGAGCGACCGGATATTCCGTAACCACTGCCTGCGCTCCGCCTTTTTTCAGTACCTCAAAGCAATCTTGCACAGAGGTACGCGAAATAACTTTGCTTGACACCGAATCGCTTGCGTACTGATAACTTACCGAATTCGTAAGTGCCACCACAGGTAAATCCGCCAGATCTTCCACCGTTTCATAGGTTCCCTTGCGGACCACAATTGCCTGATCAGCGAAATAATACGGCGTTGTAAAATCCACCTGTTCTTTACGCTTGTCGGTGATGGTAAAAGAGGCTATTCCCACATCAAATTGATTTCCTGAAGCAACACTTGTCAAAACATTATTGAAGGAGATGTTTTTTATCTCACACGCCAGATCAAGCCTGTGTGCCACTTCTTGAATAACTGCAATGCTGTATCCCACCGGCGCATCCCCATCGAGCGATTCAAACGGAGGATAGTCAAGAGAGGTCGCCACCGTAAGGGTGCCTTTTGTTGCAAGTGAATAGTCTTTCGATTTCGAATGGGGCGAGCAGCCCTCCATAGCATTCAAGACAAGGGTTAGCAAAAGCGCAAGAACTAAAAGAGCGCCTATGATCTTTAAGCCTTTTACCTTCATGGGGCGTTTCACCTGCTGCAATTGCCTTGCCTACTCCTTTTACCCAGCTTCTTTTCTCTTACTCTACTACTGCTGGTTTGCCCTCATTATCCTGTTACTTTACTGTTTTGTTCGAGCACGAATAAGACCACGCAAATAAAATCTCGCGAATAAGATGTAAACGCACCTATTCGTTATCGTTGTTTTTTTCTAACACCTCAAACGCCCGCTCGTATCCACCAGCACCATAATTGAGCGCCTTAGAAACACGTGCGATTGTTGTCGCGGAAGCTCCCGTTGCTTGCTCGATCACCGAATAAGAGCGCCCCTCTTTAAGCATACGTGCCACATCAAGCCTTTGCGAGGTGTCCTTTATTTCGCGAACGGTGAACAAATCTTCCAGAAGCGCAAAAACATCATCAGGATTAGTAAGGCCTGCAAATACCGACAATAAATCTTCAACTTCGCGTGTGCGCAATTCAGCCATAATCCCTCGCTTTGCCTCTCGAACAGCTTTACCGCTTGTGTTTGCCTACTCACTTACCGTCTGGATTTTACCGTCCGCATTTCACTAAACCATATTCGAATGAATCAACCAACGCATTCCATGAAGCTTCGATGATATTTTCTGAAACGCCGATAGTTCCCCAGGATTCTTTTCCATTTGAGGTAGTAATCATGACGCGTGTTGTTGCACCTGTGCCCACATTTTCATCCAAAATGCGAACTTTGAAGTCCACCAACTCAATCTGATTCACTTCAGGATATACGTCAGCCAATGCCAGACGAAGCGCGTTGTCCAAAGCACCAACCGGGCCAATTCCCTCACCTGTTGCCACGAAGCGACGATCACCAATATGCACCTTTATTGTTGCTTCACTGGTAGCATCTTTTGCCCACGCATTAGTGTCTTCTTTATCGTCCACAATGACGCGGAAGCTTTCCAGAGTGAAGTGAGGCTTGAAGGTACCCAGATGCATATGAAGCAACACAGCCAGTGATCCATCGGCGATTTCATAGGAAAAGCCCTGATTTTCTCGCTCTTTGATGTCGTCTAGTATCTGCTGGGTGAGCTTAGCATTGCCGCTCAAATCAAAGCCAAGCGACTTCGCCTTTGCCACCAAGGAGGCCTTGCCTGCAAGCTCGCTTACTAAAACACGTGTTGTGTTACCAACATTTTCTGGCTTCGTATGTTCGTATGCCTCAGGAAAGCGCGCTATTGCGCTTGCGTGCAAACCGCCCTTATGAGCAAAAGCAGAAGAGCCGGTGTAGGGATGATGCATGGAATGAACCATGTTGCAAGTTTCTGCAACTGAACGGGCGACACTGGTAAGCTGCTTTAAGTTTTCGCGACCCACCACCACGCGGTCCATCTTTAATTCCAAATTAGCAATTGCACACAAAATGTCACAGTTGCCTACTCGCTCCCCGTAACCATTTACCGTACCTTGTATCTGAGTGCACCCCGCCGCTACCGCAGCAAGCGTATTGGCAACCGCGCATCCCGAATCGTTGTGACAATGCACCCCAAAACGCTGTTGAGGGAAACGGCTTGTAACCGCGCGAGTAATTTCTTCAACCTCAAAAGGCAGTGCACCGCCATTGGTTTCGCACAAGTCAATAGAATCGGCGCCCGCCTCTACTGCGGCCTCAATAACTTGCAGGGAATAGTCGGGGTTTGCTTTATAGCCATCATAGAAATGCTCGGCATCAAAAATTACCTCTACCCCTTGGCTTTTAAGGTAGGCAATAGATTCCGAAACCATACGCAGGTTTTCTTCAAGCGTGGTCATTAAGGCACGCTCTACCTGGGCATCCCAGCTTTTACCTACGATCGTAACCACCGAAGCGCCCGACGAAAGCAAGTCCTTAAGACCGGAATCCTCATGAGCAGCAACTCCCTTTTTGCAGGTAGAGCCAAAAGCAGCAATGCGCGCATGCTTTAAATCCATCTGGGCAACTTCCTTGAAGAAGGCAATATCTTTAGGATTTGAAGCAGGATAGCCCCCTTCAATATAGTCCACGCCAAAGTCATCAAGACAAGAAACGATGCGCAGCTTGTCCTCTAAAGATAACGTGATGCCTTCGCTTTGTTCCCCATCACGCAGGGTGGTGTCGTATGCAAAAATTTTTGCTGCTGTAGGTTGTGATGCCATAGCTACTCTTTTCGAATACAAAAAGAGCCCCGACTATCATCGAGGCTCTCTAAATTGACTGTCTTGAGCCCTCTGCGCAAAGACAGGGTGCTTAAACCCTTAGAAACGAGTAATCCAATCCTCGTATTCAGGAACCTTACCGTATGCAACATCGAAATAGCGCTTCTGAAGCTGCTCGGTGATGGGACCACGCTTACCAATCACGCGATCATCGATACTGTTGATTGGGGTGAGTTCTGCAGCGGAACCCGTCATGAATGCCTCATCGGCAATATAAAGATCAGCACGAGTCAGAGACTCTTCGATTGCAGGAATATCCATATCGGTTGCAAGCGTCAAAATGGTGTCACGCGTAATGCCCTCAAGCAAACCATCAGACAGCGGAGGGGTGGAAAGAATACCGTTGCGGACAACAAAGATGTTCTCGCCAGTACCTTCGCAAACGCGACCCTCTTCGTTGAGCATGATAGCTTCTGCATAGCCATGAAGCGTTGCTTCCTTCTTTGCCAAGATGGAGTTCATGTAGGAAGCAGAAGACTTAACAGCGGGAGGAATTGCGTTAAAGGAACGCTGACGCCAAGAAGAAACGCCTACCTTGATGCCATTTTGTAGAGCCTCTTCGCCCAGATAGGCATCCCAAGGCCATACAGCGATGACGACATCAACAGGTGCTCCTGTAGGATCAACGCCCATCTGACCGTAGCCATAATATGCCAAAGGACGAATGTAGCATGACTTGATGTTGTTTTTCTTGATGATGTCTACCGTAGCTTCGCACAGCTCATCAACGCTGTAAGGAATTTCCATCATGGCAATTTTTGCACTGCGATGCAGACGCTCCATATGATCACGAAGGCGGAAGATTACGGCTTCGTCCGTTTCAGTGTTGTGATAGCAGCGAATACCCTCAAACACTGCAGAACCGTAATGCAAAGCGTGGGTTAAGACATGCGTTGTTGCCTGCTCCCATGGAATAGCTTCGCCATTTTTCCAGATGTAATCCACAGCTTCCACGTCAGCCATGATAAATCCTTTCGTTTCTTGTCTTATGCCATCTAAGCTATCTCGATGTTATAGAGCTTTTCAAGAATCGTATTTTACTCCAACTAAGTGGAGTGAAATACGGACGAAACATATTTGCAATATTTACGGAGTTCTCTGCTCCGTAAATGGCGATATATTCGTGTTTGTGTTTGTCTTTGGCTTCACCTATCGTCCGGCTTCAACCACTTGAAAGGAAGGTTGGGCTTTTTCTACACGAGCTTCCTGTTCTTCAAGTTGTTCACGACGTTTACGCGCTGCCTCTTCAACATCGGTCGTCTGCACAGCATGCATAAGAATTTGCATACGCCGCTCGACATCCTCGATAATCTCAGAACAATTCTTCAGCTCATCGAACATATCGATACCTTCAAGCTGAACATCCTGCTTGTACTTAAGCGTATGTTCAAGGGATGCCCAAAAGTCCATCGCAACCGTGCGGAACTGTATTTCTACCGGCACATACTGTTTGCGATCAAGAAAATATACCGGCACCTTAACGATAACGTGTAAGCTTCGATAGCCATTAGGCTTCGGGTTTTTGATGTAGTCTTTTACCTTCACGATCTTCAGGTCATCCTGCAAAGAAAGCACTTTGACCATGGCATATACATCATCGATATACGAAACAATGACGCGCATTCCTGCCACATCTAAAATGTGCTCCTCGACCGACTGCAAAGTGATAGGAACCTCATAGCGCTGCAACTTCTCAAACACGCTTTTTGGTGTTTTCAAACGAGTTTCCATATGGTGAATAGGATTGCGATTGAAGCGATATTCAAGGTCAGCATCGAGAATTTCAAAGCGTGTTTTCATTTCCCTGATAGCTGCCTCATATTTTTTGAAGAGTGATTTGCTTGCTTTTTCGAACAGCTGAAAATGCTCTACGATCTGTTGTTTTTGTTCGGCGGTAATATCTTCCCGCTCCATAGTTATTTCCCCTCCTGTGCCACTACTGACAACTAAACTGCAGGCCACCATAAAAGTCGCAATGCATCATGTGACCTTTGTTGGGATGCAGTCACAAGGTTATCCAACGTTAGCAATTAAACCAAATACCTTTGAAGGAAATGCGAAGTCAACGAAACTATTACCACGCTGTTACGCAAATTACTCAAAACAACTTGAAGTGTTTCGTGCAGGCCTGCGATGCAATTATTCCATGCAAGGGCCCTGCGCAACTGTGTCGCGCAGCTGCCTCGTACAGGCATGCCGCACAAGCTAGCATTCCGCACAAGCAAGCGTTCCGCACGATTATTACCCATCCACTTAACAGATAAGCTCCCATTTCGGACCCTCTCGCGTTCTCAACAGGCCGAAGGTATAGAAGGCGTAAAGGGCATAAAAAACGGCGGCTCGAAAGCCGCCGTATAACTATTTCGCTAGTCTGATTGCAACGATTGAGGTTGCTTATGTTCTCCGCTGTAGTTCTTCACTACACCTATTTTCTTATGCGTAGAACAGCATGTCGTTATAGGTTGGAACAGGCCAGTAGTCGCGCTCAACGACACATTCCAGATCGTCGATCTCCTTACGCAGGGCCTCCATTGCAGGAATTACCTTTTCAGCATACATATTGGCCTGCTCTTGAGGATCCTCGATAGCTTCTGTCGCATCATGAACCTTAACCAGAGTGCGAACACAATCTGCAGCACGGTTGAAGCCAGCCAAAATAATGTTGAGAAGCTTTTCGTGCTCGGTCATATCTGCCCCGGAAAGTGCAGCCTTTACTGTAGTGATGTTGCTTGCCAATTCTGCCATGTAATCGCTGATAGCAGGCAAATACGTACGGCGTGCCATGCGAATCATAACGCGTGCTTCGATGTTGAGAAGTTTGTTGTACTTTTCAAGCTTTACCTCGTAGCGGCTGCGAACTTCCGCTTCGCTAAGAACATCAAATTCAGCAAACAGATCGATAGACTTCTGAGAAACAAAGCAAGGAAGAGCTTCGGCGGTGTTGCGATGGTTTGCTAAGCCGCGACGCTCAGCTTCCTTTTCCCATTCCTCGGAATAGCCGTTGCCATTGAATATAATGCGCTGGTGATCAGTCAGAGTCTTCTTGATGTACTTGATTGCCTTCTTTTCGAATTCAGCACCCTCAACATCACCCATGGCATCAGCAAAGTCCTTCAGGCCCTTTGCCATTGCAGTATTCAGGATCATGTTGCAATCGGAAAGATTTACTTCAGAACCTGGCATACGGAACTCGAACTTGTTGCCCGTGAAAGCAAAGGGGCTCGTACGGTTACGATCGGTGTTGTCCTTCAAGAACTTAGGCAATACCGCAACGCCCAGATCCATTGCAACTGCTTCAGCAGAATGATATTCCTCGCCCGAAATAAGAGCATCAACGATTGCACCCAGCTCATCGCCCAAGAACATGGAGATAATTGCAGGAGGTGCTTCGTTAGCTCCTAAACGGTGATCGTTGCCAGCAGAAGCAACCGACATACGCAAGAGCTCCTGATATTCGTCAACCGCTTCAACAACACAGGTAAGGAATACCAAGAAGCGCAGGTTATCCATAGGATCGTCGCCTGGATCAAGCAGGTTAACCTTGCCATAAGAAAGCGACCAGTTGTTATGCTTACCAGAACCATTGATGCCCTCGAAAGGCTTTTCGTGAATTAAGCACACCAAGCCGTGATGAGAAGCATCCAAGCGCATCTTTTCCATGGTGAGCAAGTTTTCGTCAATAGCACGATTTGAATTGGTAAACAGTGGAGCCAACTCGTGCTGAGCAGGTGCTACCTCGTTGTGCTTGGTCTTTGCCGAAACACCCAATGCCCACAGATCGTCGTCAACTTCCTTCATGAAGTTGTTAACGGTAGGACGAATTGCGCCAAAGTAGTGCTCTTCAAGTTCCTGGCCCTTCGAAGGAGGTGCGCCAAAGAGCGTACGACCCGTCATGATGAGGTCTTGACGCTGTACATAGTCTTTTTCAGAAATGAGGAAGTATTCCTGTTCAGCGCCCACCGTTGAAACAACACGATGTCCGTCCTCGCCAAAATACTTCAAAACACGTTGAGCCTGCTCGTTTACTGCATTCATAGAGCGAAGCAGCGGCGTTTTCTTATCAAGTGCTTCACCAGTATAGGAACAAAATGCGGTAGGAATGCACAATACCTCGTCTTTAATAAAAGCAAATGAGGTTGGATCCCAGGTAGTGTAGCCACGTGCTTCAAAAGTTGCACGCAAACCACCAGAGGGGAAGCTAGAAGCATCGGGTTCGCCCTGAACTAATTCCTTACCGGAAAACGTCATGATAGCGGTGCCGTCTCCCACAGGATCCAAGAAGCTGTCGTGCTTTTCTGAGGTAATGCCAGACAGAGGCTGGAACCAATGAGTAAAGTGTGTCGCACCACGCTCAATTGCCCACTCTTTCATAGCGTGAGCAACAACGTTTGCAACCTCGATATCGAGCGGCTTGCCCTCGCGTACGGTCTTAACAAGGCTTTTATACGTCTCCTTAGGAAGACGCTCCTTCATAACGTGCTCATTAAAGACCATCGATCCGTAAATTTCCTGAACGTGGGCCATCTCTTCTCCTTATAGATTCATGCCGCATAAGGCGGCCTTACATATGAGATCCAATACGTTATTGTGCCATAACTCTGGCCTACTTCCTCGTTCTTCGCAAGCCTTGAATCTCTTTTTGCTGTATTTACCGTACTGGGCTTATGTTTCAAGCTGTTTTCTTACGCGAAACGCCTCTGTTTCAGAAGTAAAAAGCTTTTGTTTCGAAACGCATTAGCGAAAACCACCCACAAAGCTACTTGTGAAGCTGCTTTTTTATTTGGTAAGGCTGCAAGCTGACCAACCCAGCAAACGAACCGACAAACAAACTGACCAGCTTTGCAAAGTTGCTAGGCCGATTGTCCTTTCGCATAATCGAGCAAAAGAGGGAATCGATACGAACTCATGAAATCAATAAACTCTTGGACGACACGCGGTCTTCTGCTTTCATCACGGCACACCACATACGTTTTATGAAAATCAACAGGCGCTTCTCGTATAGGAATACACACCACATCATCAAATGCGCTAATTAAAAAGGAATAGCAGAAAAGTGCGACCTGAGAGGGATCTGCCGCCACAATTGATGAGAGCGTTATTTCGTCATCATAGGTATAACGCACCTGTAAACCATAGCTATCCGCCAACCCGCGCAAGCCTTCTGTTACCGGCGAGTTCAGATTGTAAGAGAGCAACTCCATATCTTTAAGCTCTTCGAGTGAAACATTTTTGCGCTGAGCAAAGGGGTGTTTGCGATTTACTCCCAGCACGAGCGACTGCGACCAGCAAAGACTGTATTGCAGCCCCTTCATATCCCCCACTCGGCTACAAATTGCCACATCAAGCTGCCCAGCGCGCAGTCGACGAAGCAGCTCCCTCGAATAGGCTTGCGTCACCGTAATTTGCGGGTCGAACGAACTTTGACTTCTGAAATCAAACAGGGCCTGCGACCAGAATTTTCCTTGCATAGCATGAATTGTGCCCAGATTGATTACCGAGTTTTCAGTACCTAAAGATTCCTCTGCAAGTGTTTGGGCGCGATCGAGATCATAGAGCGCACTTGAAATGCATTCCACAATATCGTGACCGATATCAGTCAATTCTACTGTCGCACGATTTCGTTCAAGCAGCTGAACGCCCCACTCGTCTTCGAGACGCTTAACTGCAAGTGACAAGGTTGGTTGAGAAATATGCAAGTCTTTTGAGGCACGGGTAAAGTTCAGAACTTTTGACAGGTGCTCAAAGTAACGCAAATCTTCAACTCTCATAGCTATCTCTTTCGTCTCTAACGTAAAACAAGGCAAGGCATCCGCGCCTCGATGAGTGCAGATGCCCCTTATGCAACAGTACCCGTGCGATATGATATCGACTTACTATATCTTACAAATCTACTACCTGCTTAATCTCTGCTGATTTTTGAATGCCCTTAATGACCCTCAATGTATCGAGGGCATCTTCTCCCGTGCAGCGAGGTAGCGTTTCACGACCACGGCACAGATCAATAAAATGGTTGAGCTCTGATGCCATAGGATCATTTATTTCGCAATCGAAATGTTCTTTACGCAGCGGCTCATTCCAGCCGTAATGATCTTTGTCGTAGTAATACAAATCCATATGCGGAAAGCCAAATGAAGCTTCGCTCCCAAAAATTCTGAGAGAATTTTCTTCACTACAAAAGCCGTAGTTCATATTTTCTTCTGCGGCCAAATCATAATTCCAAGGACCTGGCGTGCCATCACTTATAAAGTAGGTAGCGGTTGCCCCTTCTTCGTATTCCACGATCACCGAAGCAGAATCTTCCACCTCATTGCCCCGAATAGTATTGCGCAAGGCAGCATAAACCCGAACAGGCTTCATGCCGGCAAGAAAGTTCAGATCGTCGAAGTCGTGGATCGCATTGATTAAAAGAGGCCCTCCACCCTTTTTAATGCGCCACTGCACATCAAAATACTCATGGGGTTTGGCTATAGCGAAACTGCTTTGCAGACCAATAATTTTTCCTAATCGGCCTGACGCAATAAGATCGCGTAGGAACAAATATCGTGGCGAATTTCGACGATGATGTCCTATAAGAAGCGTTGCGCCTGCCTCTTTACAGATGGCAATAATATGCTTTCCCTCTTCAACCGTGTTGGCGATAGGCTTTTCCAGCAAGATATTTTTGATACCTGCAGCAAGCGCCTCTTCTACCGCTTCAACATGAAGTCCATTAGGTAAGGCAATGGCAACGGCGTCGAGTTGCTCTTGACGCAACAACAGGCGGTAATCTTCATAGCGCTTTATCCCCAATTCGCTTGCAAAAGATTCCGCCTGCTGTCCGAATCCGGCTACCGCGACTAACTCGACCTCTTCGTGATTGAGTGCATCGCGTACAATTTTTGCGCCCTGGTTTAACCCAAGAACCGCGAGCTTTACCGGTTCCATGTGTCCCCTTAGTCTCCTTGTGAGTCCCTGCCATGCCAACCTGCGGTAAAACCCCTCTTATTTACCTGTTGTTGGCGCTCCCTTGCACCGCCTCGCTTTTCGCGCCATCGAACTGACGCGAAAAGCAGGTGCCGGTTTGGAACCTCGCAGCAACATCCCCATAATTCACTGCAAGTATTGCAAGGGCTGCGTTTTTGATTCCGCGTACCACCTAAACACATCGCTTAGATCCACAAGCAAGACGTTTAGGCATTTGCAAAACGATTATGCAAAACGATTATTTCCAAAAACGCATCATGGCTTTATGGCCTAGATATTGATACTTTTCATAAGAAAAATCCAATGAGGTATTATCGAATTTGCTATCTCTTATTAAGTTTACTCATAAGACCAGGTAATTACTATACTATTGAAAAATAACTTTTAAGGAAACGATTGTTCTTCTATTACATATATCTATAAACAGATAAGCTGAGACTAAGAATTCTTGCTGACGCTAGGAATTCTTCACCATATCGGGATCCCCAGGATGTTTTGCCAAAACAAAAACAGTAGCCACAATGAAGATAAATCCCACGATATCTATCCATACAAACGAAGTACCCAGCCAAAGTACCGCAAACGCAGTAGCAGACACCGTTTCGATACTTGCCATAAGCCCCGCTTTAGCAGCACCAATGTCGTTGATGGACTGAAAAAAGAGCGAAAAGCCCACTACCGTTCCAAAAAATACCAACCCAACAAAAAGTACGATAAAGCCCGATGGCTCCATCGGTGGAATATGAGCCCACGATTGCAGAAGAATACTAAATACTATGCCACCTATTAATAATGCAGAGGCAACAACAGGAACACTTCCATAGTGAAACATCAGCCTACGCGGCAACAATGAATAAATCATATAGGCAAAAGCCGAAACCAATCCCCAAAAGAGGGCTTCTGGAGAAAGCACCATCACCGTAGGATTGCCGTGGGTAGCAAGCAAGAAAACTCCCACTATTACACAAGCAAGAGCAAGAAGCTCGCGTTTAGTAGGAAGCCTATGCGCAAGAAAGCAGAGGAAGAACACCGTAAGTACGGGACCTACATACTGAATAATAGTAGCGGTTCCCGCATTTGAATATTGAATGGCTAATAAATAGGTAATTTGACAAAAAGCCAGTCCGCAAATAGCAAAGAGCACCATTTTTGCCAAAACACGAGGATTCTTCCAAAGACTTACAAAGGGAATTCGGAAGCCTATTAGTGCAAAGGCCGAAAGAATAACTCCAGCAGAAAGCATACGAACCGATGATACCCACAGAGGATCGACCCCATACGTTCCGAAGAGATACTGTGCGCAGGCTCCGGAAAAGCCCCAGCTAATGCCGCTCAGGAGCGCAAAAATAACACCTCGTATGTTCTTTGTCTTTTGCATGGACACAACGTAACAACTTCTTAAGAAAAAGAACAGGGCGCGATTTATTAAAAATTACAATTCATTTGAATTAAGTAATTAAATAATGTAATTCAATAAATTTATAACACGTTCACCAAATTTTACTCTACACATCATTAGAAAATGTCCAACGGTTCAAATTTTTTAAACGCATCTATAGTTTCTGATGAATGGGTTCATAACATAGACATTAGTAATTACTGTATTGCCAAAGACTATAGTTTCAAAAGGCGGACTATTCAATTTGTTTGTAGTAGATCTCGCGTATGAGATTTCAACTACAAATTGTCGTTCGTGCAAATCACAAAACATAAGCAAAAAACTCTCTGTGGAAGAGGCTTGGTTTTGTGCGCTCAAAATCTGGAGGTAAATCGATCAAAGAAAGGATTAGTAACATCTGTCAGCCCCGTTGCGGAACTTAATTTCAAAAGGAGGGTCAAATGGCTTTAAAGCGTGAATACGGTGGCATTCAGCCATGTATTCGACTGGGAATA
>USIG01000016.1 GCA_900554685.1 uncultured Cryptobacterium sp. | reverse complement strand
AACCCTCCATAACTGCCATTGCCGAATTGGTAGTACCCAAGTCGATGCCGATAATCTTTGCCATCTTGTCTATTCCTTTCAGTTGCGGTTGCGCAATCAATGCTTTTAAAACCGATTGTGCAAACCCTCTGCTTTTACCCCTATGTAATGCATGATTCCTCGACGGATTCCTCAAAGCTTTGCGCTCTCCTTTGCGCTCTCTATGAGGAAGCCCACCTTCTG
Organism: uncultured Cryptobacterium sp.; assembly: GCA_900554685.1. GTDB lineage: Bacteria > Actinomycetota > Coriobacteriia > Coriobacteriales > Eggerthellaceae > Anaerotardibacter. The sequence continues at coordinate 22,572 of USIG01000016.1, read as the reverse complement.
GTGGACCTCATGACAGTGACTATAATAAAATCTAAGTGTCCTATTGTCAAGAATCTAAGTGTCCTATTGTTAGGTTTTGTTACCTTCCTGTTGAAGATTATTGAAGTGCACTATAAAATACCTGATCAGATGGGTATTAATCGAGAAATTCAGTCGTTACTTTTCCGAAAAAAGAGGGTTAAAAATCAAAAAATGAAGGTGTTAAAGGAGATTAGAAGTCAAAAAAGAGTGATTAAAGACAAGAAGAACGCGTCATAAAGCGCTCTAGAGAACCGTGAGTAAAAAGTACGCTGCAGAGCGTTGCAGACAAAAGAAAAGTCCCGCATTGAGGCGGGACTTACTTACATACAGAAGATATAAAGAGAATGAAGCGCTTGGACCAGCTTGCTTTATTCTCTGCGTTTTAACAAAGCACTGAAAAATTTACTTCTTTGCTACGCCACCGATAAGAGACATCTTGGTGCCACAATCAGGGCAAGTTCCCTTGGTGATAACGCGACCGTTTTTGGTAACACCTTCCTGTGGATCTACCATTTCTTTCTTAGCCTTGCATTTAACGCAATAAGCAACAACTGCCATTGTAACCTCTTTTCGTATTTCGGTATAAATGCCGTTTGCGCGAAGCGCTCGACCTATTGTAGCCATGCTCATAGCATTTGACCAGCTAAAGTCGGTATTTTTTTGCGCACTTAACAAAAAGAAGAAACGAAACGCACATTGCCTACAAAACTAATCTTCAACAATCTCCTCGATTGCACCCATGGGGCACTCTTCAACGCAGTCGCCACATGCAATGCAGGACTCTTCGTTTACTACGGTGCAAACACCGTCAACAACTTCGATAGTTCCCTGAGGGCAGGCATCGACGCAAATACCGCAGCCGATACATTCGTCAGCCAAGATTACTGGATGGGACATGGGTACCTCTTCTCTCGTTTGATTGGTTTTTAAGGGATACTCGGGGATCCCCTCAATTCAATGCTATGACGGGAAAATACCATAGCTTTGCTCAGTTGCAAGTAGCTAATCTCTTTTTTTCCGTTAATAGCAAAATTTGCGGTAATTTTCTGCACATTTTTCGGTTTGTTCCAGAGCATTTGCCGCCTACCGACCTTTTGTACCTGCATCCTAGCAGATGCGGGGAAGCTGTTCTCCAACAAGCATATCCATGATACGCAAAGCACCAAAACCGGTACGGATGGAGACGCGCGAAGATCTCTCTTCGGGCTTTTCAACCACTTCGCCAATAATTGCGGCATCTACCCCATAGGGGTTTGCGTGCATAGCATCAAGAGCAGCCTGCGCCTGTTCCGCTGGTACAACGCAGACCATTTTGCCTTCGTTGGCCACCTGATATACGTCATACCCCAACATTTCACAAGCGCCACGAACAGCATCTTTTACGGGCACTGCGTCTTCTTCAACAACAAAATCAACACCCGATTGTCCAGCAAGTTCGTTAAGCGTCGAAGCTAAACCGCCTCGCGTAGGATCGCGAAAACAACGTGTTTGAGGAGCAGCGGCAAGCACCTCTGCAATGAGGTGATTCAAGGGCGCCGCATCTGATTGAATATCAGCATTGAAAGACAACTCTTCGCGACAAGCCATAACAGTAATACCATGATCGCCTACCGTGCCTGATACCAAAATCTTATCGCCCGGTTTACAAAAAGCACCGGAAAGTTCAACGCCTGCAGGAATAAAACCAACACCGCTGGTGTTGATGAAAACGCCATCGCCATGGCCACGATTAACTACTTTAGTGTCGCCCGTTACGATATGAACCCCTGCTTCCTGAGCAGCACGAGCCATACTCGTACAAATGCGCTTTAAATCCGCAAAGGGAAACCCCTCTTCCAGGATGAAACCGCACGATAGATATCGAGGAACTGCACCACTGGTCGCAACGTCATTAACCGTGCCGCACACCGCAAGTTTTCCAATGTCTCCACCAGGGAAAAAATGGGGAGTAACCACAAAACTATCTGTTGAATACGCTATTTTCTCACCCGGCTGAGGGGCATCAAGGCATGCAGCATCGTTTCCCTCAAGCAGCTCGGAGCTGCCATAAGCTTCATAAAACACTTCCTCGATAATGCGCTTCATCATGGTTCCGCCACTGCCATGGCCAAGCAGAACTGTTTCATCCATAGTTTTCTCCTTGTACTCTTTAAAGCACTCAAAGCTTGAATTGCACGGAATACTTCTTGTGGACTATGCCCTCAATGCTCCTAGATAAACGAACCTGTTGTCGTCATATGCAATCGCCCGGTTTTTACTCCCTTGGTGCCAATGATGAGATTTGCGATATCTTGCACTAATCCCGTTTCGCCTTTGAGCACAATCACCTCAAGGCAGTTTTCTTCATCAATATGCACATGAAGCGATGCCACAATGGTTTCAAGATAATTATGCTGAATCTGATGGAGCTTTTCCTGCAGGTCATTAGCGTGGTGACTATACACAATGGTCAGCGTACCCATAACGATACGTCCCGGCATAGAGCATTCATCTTCAACAAGCGCATCGCGAACCAAATCACGTACAACTTCGCTTCGGTTTTTAGCTAATCCACGACGTGCTACCAGATGATCAAACTTAACAAGTAAATCTTCGGGCATTGCCACCGAAAAACGCATGAGATCGTTACTCATCGTATCCTCGTCTTCTCAATGTTTTGAAGATTGCCTACACAAGATTGACGGTAACGCCTCGTGCATTTTGAGCATCATCTTCGAGAGCATCTTTTGCATCATCAAGCGTTGCACGGACTTCATCGAGAAGCGCTTGTACCTGGTGAAGCTTTTCGCCTACCGTTTCGTATCCCGCATCAGCTGCGTTGTGAGCAAGTGTATGAGCCCAGCGACGTTCGAGCTTAATATGATCATCAATTTGATCTATCATCTGTTCAAATTGCCCAGTGTTGATTCCGTTCGTGCACATAAAAACCTCCTCTATGGTTTTAGCAAAACGTTTTGATGAACTGGCAAAAACGTTTTGACGAAATAACAAAACGAGCCGATTTGTTATATGAATATCAGAGCTGCTGAAATTCACCGAATTTTCGCTTTCTGATATTTGCTATACCTGTAATATCATGCTTAGGAACCATCGGTGTGAAGAATTTCGTAATTGGTATTATTTTTCATATTTTTTAAAGTAGTAAAGTAGTTCAACACGAGTGGACATATCATTTATAAGCAACTCAAAGCGATAGCACATACCTTTTGTAAGTACCCAAAACGGGAAAATGGTCCAAAATAAGAGAACGTATCTTTTAAAGCAGCACAACACGAGAGAGCATGCCTTTAAAGTAGCCCAACATAAAAGAACACACTTTTTAAAGTAGCCAAGTACGAGAGGAAGATGCTGAAAATGAACCAGTCGCCTTACAGCACCATTCGTCACCAGCAGATATCCTCTTTTCCAGGGGTTTTCTCAGGAAGTGAAGATGCTCTTTTTTGCGTAGTAAGCTCAAATACCCTGTCCGCTCAAGCCCATGAGGCACTTGTCGCTTCGGCTCAAAGGCTTGGCTATCACATAAAGCAACTTGCTTTTATTACGCTTGATACCTCTCAAACTTCCGCAGAAGAGGATTCCTCCTCTTGCGCGGTAACTCCCCAGAACCTTCTTTCTGTTCTCGAGGCGCTCGACCCCCTCGCGGTTGTATTAACCGATCACCACGCAAGCGAAATAGCTTCCTCGGCATACAACGTTCCTCTCGCTTTGGAGCAACGAGAATTTTTACTAGGTCATGGGTGCTGCTGTTTCGAATCATTTGAAGAGCTTCTCACAACGCCTCAAAACAAACAGCGAGCATGGGCGTGCCTCAAGACACTACCTGGCCTTGCTTGATGCATTGTCTAGCCTTGCTTGATGCATTACCTGGCCTTGCTTGGTCAAATCTTTGTGACATTCAGACGCATTTAACCATGCTTTCTTAAAGAAATGGTATTCTTGCCTGCAGAGCAGGATCGACAGAGTATCTGCTGTTTGCAGAATATCTGTGGTTTGATTTCTCTTACGGAAAGGCGTTTCTATGTCAAACAAAAGCTTAGCTGCCCCTCATGAATCTCAAACCATTCTCGTAACGGGCGGCGCTGGATTTATCGGAAGCCATACCTGCGTTGAGTTGCTTGAGCAGGGATATCACGTTGTAATTTTTGATGACCTCTCCAATTCGAGCAGTGTTGCAGTAGACCGCATTCGAGAGCTTACAGGCGCGACTGAAGAAACCTGTGCCTTTGTTCAGGCTTCTATCCTTGATCGCGAAGCCCTTGAAAAGGTTTTTAACACCTATGACATCAATGCCATTATCCACTTTGCTGGATTTAAGGCAGTAGGAGAATCAACCCAAAAACCTCTGGAGTATTACTGGAATAACGTGGCAGGCTCACTCGTTTTATTTGATGTCGCGCGTAATCATGGTGTCAAAAACGTTATTTTCTCTTCTTCGGCAACAGTTTATGGCGAACCTGAGATGATACCTATTACTGAAGACTGCCCCAAGCACGAATCGACCAACCCTTATGGCGAGACAAAATCTATGCTTGAGCGCATCTTAACTGACTTTTATCGTGCAGATGACGAGTGGAATGTTGTTCTTCTGCGCTACTTCAATCCTATTGGCGCGCATGCCTCCGGTCGTATCGGCGAAGATCCTAAAGGCATTCCCAACAACCTTCTTCCCTATGTTGCTCAAGTAGCTACTGGTAAGCTGGAATGCATCCAGGTATTTGGCAACGATTATCCTACGCCTGATGGAACGGGAGTTCGCGACTATATCCACGTTGTCGACCTTGCACGTGGTCACGTAAAAGCTCTTGATTATATGGCAGGAATTGTGGGAACCGGAAAAGCAATCGGATTAGGATCCATCGAAGGCAGCGCATCTGCTGACGGAACGCGTAGCGGTGTTGCAATTTTCAATCTTGGCACCGGCAAGGGTTCAAGCGTTTTGGATGTTATTCATGCTTTTGAAAAGGCGTGCGGCAAAACACTTCCCTACAAGATTTGTCCACGTCGTCCAGGCGACATTGCCACCAATTATGCTGCGTGCGATAAAGCACGCGAAGAGCTGGGCTGGGTTGCTGAGTACGATCTTGCGCGTATGTGCGAAGATGCATGGCGTTGGCAGAGCAACAATCCTAACGGATACAACGACTAGGGTATAGCCTTCCCCAAGACGCGAGAGGTACACTTTGGTAAGCCGCATCATACCCCGGCAGCTCCAGTGCACCCCGACGCACCTAAATCAGACACGTCTAAACGCATTTATGGAATCGCACGCGACTTATGAGTCTATCCCGAGCCGTGTGCGTTTTCTTTTTACGTCTTTTCATCTAACCGATTTTTCCTTCGGGAAAAATTTACAGTCACTTTTTGTCAAAAAGCTGCATTTCGGGGGAATTGATGTATCTAAAAGGCGTAGCTCTGTTCTTTATCGGTAACGAAAGAAAGCTTATTTGTAATGAACTACATGTTTGGCAGAAAATCTCCCCGTTGGACCTCGTGCGAATCCCCCGATTCGGATAGTTTTGACAAAAATCGCGTTTCGCACTTGCCCAAACATATAGCCAGGCACGTAATCGAACGCATAGCCAAACATGTAACTGTGCATATTGCGGCATATGTAACCGCACATGTAATCTTGCAGGCAACTGTACAAATAACCGCACACGTAGCCACGCACGTAATCATGCACGTAACTTCACACGTAGCCGCGCATGCAAATAAGGGAAAGTTCTCAGGAGTGCAGCAAAACTAAACGCTACTTTTTGTGCTTTTGTTATGCACTAGTTATGCGTAGAAATTTAATTTATCGCTTTATGAAAACTCGATATCCGCCTTATGCGAACTTTAAGATGTCTTTAGGCTGATCAATAAGTTCAGCGGGGTTTCCCTGCATGATCTTCTCTATAGGCTGATAACCCCAGGTAACTCCAACGGCATACATGCCCGCATTATTTCCCGCCAGCATATCACCATGGGAGTCGCCAAAATAAACGCACTCTTCAGGACTAAGTCCCATCTCTCGCGCACAGGTGAGCAGACCTGTCGGATCAGGCTTTCGAGGAATGTTTTCTGCTTCTCCATGAGAGACATCGAAAAGACCAGGGAAATAGCGCTGTTCTACTTCGCGAACGCCCTTTTCAAATTTATTGGACATAATACCAAGCTTTATTCCTTGGCTCTTCAGTGTCTGCAAGACCTCTTCCATGCCATCAAAAGGTTTAGTAAGTCTAATGCCGTATTCATCATAAAGATCGCAAAACATCTTGAAAGCATGTTGTGCCTTCTCTTCCGATATCTCTTGAGGCACTGCTTGCAAGATCAACGACAACACACCATTACCGACGAAAGTACGCACCTCTTCTTCGGTACGCGCTGGATATCCTTCACGCTCAAGCACAATATTGGTAAGTGCCGTTAGATCGGGTAACGTATGCAAAAGCGTGCCATCCATGTCGAAAATAAACCCTTTGAACCCCGTACGTGTCATAGGTAAACATCCTTTTTCGCGAGACCTTGCACCTTACTAATAGCCGCCCGCAGAGCGGGTAGATTCTTACTTCCGATACTTACGCATCCTCTACAGGGTTAGAAGCCCAGATTAACATCGGCTGGGTTAAAGACCCTTATTAAAAAAGCTGCCCAAAAAGAGCAGCTCAGTTTTAAATGGAGCGGGCGACGGGAATCGAACCCGCGTCACAAGCTTGGGAAGCTTGGGTAATAACCATTATACGACGCCCTCATATAAGCAAAGACAGTATAGCGCATGAAAACATCTTGGCTAGGGAAATCCTCTTTAAGTCCACGCCGCCCTGAGAATAATAGTAGTGACGACAGCAATTTTTTCGCCCGAGAAGTTCTCTTTGCGACCCTTCTTTCCAACGTGCGCCAAAGAGCGCGCTTCCCATGAGGCAATAGCGTGCGCCTAAGAGCGCTCGTCCCGGATAATAATGCATGCCCAAGAGCGCGCTTCCTGTAGGGCAATAGTCCACACCTAAGAGCGCGCTTTCCATGAGGTAATGCACGCCTAGGAGAACTAAATAGTCCGCGTCTAAGAGCGCTCTTCCCATGGAGTAATAACCACTTTCAAGCAATCGTCTTCACGTGCTTCAAAGAATCGATATGCTTCCAGGATATCGTTTAGAGCAAAGCGCTTTGAAATTAAGCAGCTGGTATCAAGTTTCTTTTCCTCAATAAGGGCCATTACCTCATCGAGTCCGCTGGCATCGACGCCGCCCGTTTTAAAGGTAAGATTCTTCCCATACATTAAAGGGAGCGGAAGCATCTGTGGGGTTTCATACATGGCTGAAATGACTACGGTTGCATTAGGGCGAGCGATGCGCCACTCCATTTCAAAAGTATCCTTTCCTCCCGCTGCTTCTATAACCGCATCAGCACCCCGTCCATGCGTCAGTAAACGGACCACCGCCTCTATCGCATCGAGCGATTCTCGTGAAGGATTTATTGTTTGATCAGCTAACCCTTGTTCAGAGGCGCAAAGCAAACGCTTATCGTCGATATCGATCGCAATAATTTTTTCCGGATCTTTGAGGCGCGCACACATCATCGTGGTAAGACCGACCGGACCGGCACCAATCACCGCAACAGTAGACCCTTGTTGGATATCAGCGATACGCGATCCCCACCAACCTGTAGCAAGAATGTCGCCTAAAAACAGGGCATCCTCGTCAGTTACCGTGCGGGGAATTATCGTGCATGTGTTATCAGCATAAGGTACGCGAACATATTCTGCCTGGCAGCCATCAATCCGACAGCCTAACTCCCAACCGCCCTGTTCGCAGTTGTTAACCCATCCGTGCTGACAAAAATAGCATTCTCCGCAAAAGGTTTCACAGTTAACCGCCACTCGATCGCCTGGTTTTACCTTAGTAACATCAGAACCTACCTCATCGATTACTCCCACAAACTCATGGCCTAACACGGTATTAGGAAGGGCACGAGGTACAACGCCTTTTAGTATGTGGAGGTCACTTGTGCAAATCGTCGAACGCGTAACGCGCACCAAAGCATCACTTGCTGCTATAAGTTCGGGTTTCGGTCTGTCTACCAAAGCGATAGAACCCGCTCCATCATGTACAAGCGCCTTCATATAAACCTCTTTCTGCAAGGGAGTTATTTTTTGTTATTTTAAGCATGCTTTAACAAGGACAGCAAGCGAGATACATTGTCTCCAACAAGCAAACAATAAAGCACGAATTGCCCAGCGTTGCTCTTATAGAGTCATGATAGGATACTTGCGTAAGTACTATATATTCAAAAGGTTGTATACGAGGAAGCATAACCATGAATAACACTATCTACAATAGAAAAGTTGCCGTTGTTGGGTGCGGCTTTGTAGGGTCTACCTGCGCTTTTAGTCTTATGCAGTCGAGTCTGTTTTCTGAAATGGTTCTCATTGATGTCAACACTGAACGAGCAGAAGGTGAAGCTCTTGATATCGCCCACGGTGTTCCCTACTACAGCCCTATGAATGTTTATGCAGGAACCTACAAAGACTTAGCAGATGCCTCCATTGTAGTAATAGCGGCAGGTGCCAACCAAAAACCAGGTGAAACTCGCCTTGATCTTCTTCAGACCAACGTATCAATCCTTAAAGAAGTAGTTACTTCTATCATGGAGCAGGATTTTGGAGGCATTATCGTTGTTGTCTCTAATCCCGTTGATATATTGACCCAGGTTGTAATGAAGCTTTCTGGACTCCCTAAAGAGCGTGTCATGGGTTCAGGAACCGTTCTTGACAGCGCTCGCTTGAAATATATCCTGGGGCACACTCTTGATGTTGACCCCCGTCATGTTCATGCGCGCATTATTGGCGAACACGGCGATAGCGAATTGGCAGTTTGGAGCTTGGCAAATATCTCTGGTATTCATATTGATGATTTTTTCCGTCTGCGCGGGTTTGATAACCCTGAGGCTATGAGAAAAACTATCGAGGATGAGGTTCGCAATAGTGCCTATGAGATCATCCAGAAAAAGCGTGCAACCTATTTTGGAATTGCTCCTTCTGTAACCCGAATTTGTGAAGCAATCATCCGCGACGAGAAATCAATCATGACTGTTTCAAACTTCTGGCCCGAACTGCAAGGCGTAAAGGATGTTGTCATGAGTATGCCCGCTATTGTAGGCAGCTCCGGTGTTGAATTCCAAATTCCTCTCAACCTTAGCGAAGAGGAAGCACTCCACCTTCAAGCTTCTGCGCAAACATTGCGTAATATGATTGATCAGATTTCTTTTGATTAGTGCTCAAGGAATAGATAAAGGTTTAGCAAAGAAGTTTAGTAACTCACAAAAAGGCTTGGCAGATTTATTTCTACCAAGCCTTTTTAATTTGTCTTGAATGAAGCTTTTCTAGATCGACTTCAAAATTGCCATAATAAACTTTGAAGCATCCTTCATTGCCTCAGGATCGAGGTTTTCAACAATATCGTTCTCCGCAGAATAGAGAGCGGTATTGCCATCTCCCATTCCCGCTACCGTAAAGGCCTGAATTCCACGCGCCATAGCAACCGTAGCAGAGGTATCGCGCCTATTCAGCGTCGCAGTCCTATAGGCTACCCCTGATCGATCGCTTGCCTGACGCACAAAACGCTTGATACGAGAGGAAGGACGATACGTCTTAAAGGTAGAACTTTCCTGCTCAACAATAGATAACGTACCAGCACCGAGAGCCTCAAGGTTAACGATTACCGCGCCCTTCATTTCGTCAGCATGTTCATCCAAGAATGCTGTCATACCGGAATGCGAATAATAATCAGACCCCAACGCAACAAACCATACTTCTGTGTTGATGTCAGGATGGCGGAAATCCTGCAGTTTTCGTAATTCACGATTTATCTGCTCTGCGGTATCCCTATCTCCATCCATACGAACAGCGGGATTAACCTCGACCAGATTGTTATCATCCATAGGATGAGACTGTTCTTCAGTTAATTCATCAAATTCTTGAGATTCCTCTGGGGCAGAACCTGCAGGATGCGATTTCTTCAAACGGCTGAGAGAGAACGCACCGCCATTCCATCCTCGGCGATTATCGAAATCAGTATCGTGGTAATCAATATCGACGAAGCCATCATTGGTACCCTGAGACTGCTGGGCGGAAGCAGATACTTCGTCTTCTTCCTGGCGGAAGCTCGACCAATCTCCTCGTGCCTTACCTACACTGCGAGCATCATAGGAATCATCTACGTTAACCCAATCGTTAACTGAAACCTCTTCTTGCTTATTCTTCTTTTTCTTGCGGAATTTACCAAACAGGCGTCCTGCACGAGACTTAGGCATATCAACGTATCCGCGTCCTGCATACGCGCCTGTCTCGGTATAGTCCTCATCATATGCTGAATCATCAGCGTCTTCTACGTAACGATCCTCAGGATCGATATCGGCAACCAGCTCATCTCCTACAGGGGCAAACGAGCCAGTACCACCAACAGTAGAGAATGATCCTGTTGCAGATACCGCAGAATTTTTAGGGGACTCTTCCCCAAGAGGAGGAAGATTTAAGCCAAACGAATCTTTCTTATCCGAAGTAACAGGAGTGCTTGCTCCTGTATCGCCAATACGTGGCAACATGTTTGATAAGAGCGCCTTTGAGCCAGCTTTGCTGTCTTCGTTGGTTTCTGCCATAGGTGCACGCTGCTTAGATCCTTCATTGGAAGTAGCATGAGGAGCCATTACGTCAGGCAGTACAATGACTTGACGTTTTGGCGCATCCTTTTCTTTTGGCTGAGCATCCAGCGGAACTTGAGGAATCATGGATTCCATACCCACAATAGGAGACGCAACGGAAGATTCTTCCTCAACCTCACGAGGCTCAATGATCGGTTCGTGCGCACTTGCTTCCTGAATAGCCTCTTGAATACGCTCCGAAGAGACTCGCTGTGTTTCGGCAGCATCTACACGTTGATCAAGGAAGTTCGGTGTATTAAATTCCGAAGCTGCTGTTTCGTAGAAATCAGATTCATTGAAGGGTTCCTCTTCAGAAAACTCTTCGTCGTCTTTATTTCCTTTATCCATGAACTGGGAAACATCAATAGGTGAAATAGCAGCAGTTTTATGGGGTGCAGGTGCCTGAGAGGTATATTCCTCTTCTTTCTCTGCTTCCTGTACCTTACCAGCAGCTGGTGCCGATTTCGTTTGTGCCTGAGTGTGAAGCACTTGATGATGTGACTGTTTAGGTGCTTCGGACACCATATCGTTTGATTGAGTAGAAGCCTCCAAAGACTGAGCGGATGCCTCTGGGGACTGAGGTGCTCCCTTTTGGTTTACTTCTGGTTGTAGTGGCTCTTCGTCGAGCGTCTGACCAGAAGCGCTTCCCTGTTTATGAGAGGCAACAGACTTCAAGCGAGAAGCGAATGCATGGGAAAGACCAGCCGCTTTTCGAATGGATTGAGAAGATTTTTGCCTCAAGCTGCTATGACCTGAAACTTCCCTCTCACTAGATTCAGGTGTTTTATCGCTTAAAGGCTCCCTTGATTGCTCGGTATCCTCAGCGTTTCGAACCGACACTCTCTGAGAATTGAATGCTTCAGAAGTACCGCGAGCTACCGATTCTTGAGCATCTCCAGTTGCCTGACCGACTGTAGGCATCTCAACTGCAGGCATCTCTTGAGTAGAAGCTCCTTCATGAGAAACATCTTTATGGGAGACAGAAACACGTGCTGGTTTTTGCGAAGCTCGAACTGGCTGCATACCTTGTGTTGACTCGTTTAACACTTGCGTGTTCTCGCGGATATCTGAAACGGGTGCGCTTACTTCGCTAGATGCTTGATCAGATAACTCAATAACTTCTTCATCTGTTACCCCTTGGGACGGCAGAGCAGAAACAGATTGTGCTTCTTGAGTTTCTTTTGTTTTTGGAGCAGCTTCCGTAGGCGCCTGCATATTATCAAGCGCTGCTTGCGTTGAAGCAGAAATATGAGGAGCTTCAGTCATCTCAATTTCCGAACGAAGAGCAGCTAAGCGAGAAGCCAATTCTGGGTTTTCGCTGAGAGGTTCTTCTTCTTGTGACTGCTGATAAGCCCTCTCAGCATCTTCTCTACGCTGACGCTCATATTGGTTCTCCATTAAATGAGCAGCAACGGTATCGGCGTAACGAGAACGTGCCACTTTATGGGGCTGACTTTCTTCAGGTTTATTTTTACGGGCCTTTGCCTGCGCTGCTTTAGCCCATGCAGGAGTTTTATCAACCGAAGAACCAACATTTGGCATAGGGTTACTCATTGCTGCAAAAGGCGCAGGGCGCTCAAACGATGATGCTGGTACTTTTTGGGAAGCCTCAAGAGAAGCTTTCTCTTTTGATTCTTCCTCATCAAGAGCTTGCGATTGTTTTTCCTCTATTTCTCTTTCCACCTGTTCACGAGGAGAAAGCTGGTGCTGTTGGTAAGGTTGTTCCTCTTCCATTGATTCGTTTTCCGCACCGGATGCTTCCTCTTCCATTGAAACCATGGTACGGAAACGACCTGGTCGCTCTGATTTAATTTGAGGAGTTTCGCTTACCTCAAAATGAACACTTGAAATCGCTTCCTCATCAACAGGTTCAAGTCCACCACCTTTTACTAGGCGTGAAGAAATATCGGTTACAGGAACTTTATCGGCAACCGGTTTGCCAGTTAACGCAGCAATAGCTGCTTTTGCTGCTGCAAGAGATTCTTGGGGGCTTACCTTAGAGTCATATTCAAGAGAAGCTCCTTCGGGAACCAATCCTGCAGCACGAGCAGCAGATTCACCATGGACATACGTTCCTTCTTGTTTTGCGCGCTCCATTGCCTCCTCGTTACTAACCAGCCCATTTCCTACCTGGCGAGCAACATCAAGCAATACTGAAACACCCGCAGCATTATTGTTAGCAGATTGGCTATAGGGCGCAGTAAGGTGAAGACCAGCGCGAACTAAAGGAACAACAAACAATACTGCGCATACGACAAGGAGCATCGTTATGATTGAGGACAACGCACCTGTATCAGTGGCGAATATGGTCATACGCAGCAAAAGAAGTACCGCAGCAACCGCAAGCGCAACTGTTGATGCTTTTTGAATATAAGGAAGAATGCCCGCAAAAGGCAATTCTTCTTCTTTAAGTACTTTGCCAGTATCGTAATTAGCAATCAGGATAACCTTGCGGCGACGGGCAACCCCTCCTATAGGAGTAGGCTGATATTTAGCCACGACATTTTGACTTGCCCCGGTACGTAAAAAGCGGGATAGCACTGGTTTGTGGAAGACTTCACATCCATACAAAACCGCAGCAAGCGCTACCGCAATAAAGCAGGGGATCACCGCTACTGGTAAAACAATAGAAATCACAACAGCAACGAGCGCCAAACCAAAACAAACCAAGCTCGGAACCAGGTAATTTGTCACGCACTGAAAATCTTCAATTACCGCCGGAAAGCCTGATTCTCGCTGTATTTCTTCTGCTAAATACAGTGCCGCCTGTTGTTCTTCTTCGGTTCCCGCAGGATGAGGACCGATCTCTTGCGATAGATGAACAACATCATCCATTATTTCAGCCATAGGAGCCCCTTTTGGTTATGTTATTTGCGCTTACGCGTTTCAAAGTAAATTAGTATACAGACCTTATAAGTATACGCCATTTATATAATCCGTCTCACGATACCACACACATATAAGCTTCTTAGTTGAACCTGTTCGTTGTTTTTTCACAATTTCGCTATAGCTTTTTCTTTTTTTCCCTCCACATGCGTGACTTACCCGATTAAAGCTTTCCTTGATTGAAGCTTTCTTATTTAGGCAACCATTGAATAACGTTTTTTAAGTTCTTTCAGGTCTTGTTTTTGTCAAGTTATGAATTTGTTCCCAAATAATCACGCAGAAACGCATCGTGAGTTGCTGCATCGGATCGCGCTTTTTCATAATCCTGTATGAGTGGATCCTGATTTTCTGCATACACTTCAACGACTAACTGGGTTAAGTCCGAAGGAAGGTTTTTTGCAAGAGCAGTTGCTTGTGCATCTATCTTGTTATATTCGTCGTTATAAGATTCAGCGGTCTTTTTATCCTGGATAAGAATTGCAGCATTAGAGGCAAGTGCTTGCCCTGCCGCTTCACTCTTAAGATTGATATATTCCTGTAAGTCTGTGAAATCAGCATCTTGGTAGCACTCCTGCGCCTGCTGCAAATATGACTTAGCTTCCTCAAACTGAGCCTTTGCCGACGTCGTATATTCCGTAGATTGAGCAACGGTGTCTTCAGTGGTATGGGAAATTACCTGTGCCGACTGAGCTAAGAGCGCATTACCCTCATTAATACAGCCCTGCGCCTGGGTAACTAAATCTATTGCTTTTTTCGCTACAATGTCATCATCAAGGCGTTTATCAGCACAATCAAGCATTGTTTCACGGGAAACAATGGTAGCTAATACATGATCCGCAGCCTCTTTATCACGCTGAGAACCTTCTAATTCATCACGAGCCTTCTGCGCATACACACGGGCTGAATCTAAATCTTCCCTCACCGAAGGAAGCTGCTCTTTAAGATTTGTTGCCGTATCAATTGTGTCGTCGTTAAAACTTGTCTGGAAATACTCATCCACCGACACGGTTACTTCATCGCTTTTTGCGATGATGTCACAGGCTTGGTGGAGTACACCCACGCTGGTGCTTAACTTTACCTGTTCTTGATAGAACCAGTAACCACCTGCTCCTAAAAACGCAACACAAAGCACTATCACCACCGCGATACTGAAATAGCGATAGCGTTTGCGACGTTTTTGGCGATTTTTGATTTCCGCCTGAGAGTCCGCACCCAAAAAAGAAGAATCCGATGAAGATCTTTTAGTGTCAGTTTGGGTTTTTTTCTTTTTCTTACGAGAAGATGCTGAAGATGTACTTATCGAAGAAGAACCCCTCGAAGAGGAGGAGTCCTCGGAAGTATGAGCAGAAGGAGAAAACAGCGAATGAGCAGCTGACCCAGAGGAATTTTTGCTTCGCAGACGCCAAAAACCGAATCTGCGAGGCGGCTCTTCTAGATCAGCTGCTTTTTGCTCAAGAACATTGAGCGATAATTCGTTTGGCTTTCCCTGAGAGAATTCCTTTAGATGAAGGAATTTCTTTTCCTTTTGGCCCAGTCCTCTTCCTGGCTGTTTTTTACCTTTATGTTTTTTATCCTTAACCACGTAAGCTGCTTTCAATTCCTAACGAGTGCTTGACGGTATATATCTTTTTATCCTTCTACCCCACGTTCGTTGTGATTCAAAAACACCTCTTCGACAATTTCATCGCAGGTAAGATAAGAAATAGTCTTGCTAGGAAGAGAATTTAAGAACTTCTTGCCATAATGCTTCGTGATAAGCCTTCGATCGGCAAGTACCACTATCCCTTTATCGGAAGCCGTTCTGATCAAACGTCCAACAGCCTGCTTAACTTCAATAACAGCTGAAGGCAATGAATAATGAGCCCACGCATGATCATCGCGTTGTTGGCGTTCACAGGAAAGCGGATCAGTAGGAAGTCCGAAGGGAAGCTTTGGAATCACCACGCCCTTAAGCGTTGATCCGGGAGCATCAAACCCTTCCCAAAAGCTTTTAAGGGCAAACAGACTTAAATGCTCGTCTTTAAGGAAGTCGTCTTTGAGTCCCTTAACAGAAACACCCCACTTCTGGCAGACAAGTCTTAAATTATCCTCTTTCAATGCGGGATGAACTTTTTCAAAACAATGTTCCATTTCGCGCCTATTGGTGAAAAGAGTCAAAAGAGAACCCTCTTGCGCGCGATGTAGTTTAATAAGAAACGTTTCGAGCACCTCTAAATACTGAGGATCCTGCGGCTCGGGCATATCAGTTGGAACATATATATGCATATTAGTGTCGAAATCAAAGCTAGACTCAACCTGCAGGGTATCCGCTTGCGACTCATCGCTTTGATTAAACCCTATCGCACGGCTAAACGCATCGAATTGACCATCGATAGACAAGGTTGCTGATGCATAAATTACGCTTCGCGTTTCCTGATATAAAGATTCATTAAGAGACTTACCAATATCAAGAGGCTGAACCGTAAACACCTCATCCAACAGCGCTTTTGTCCTGTTAAGACGCACAGAATATACGTTATTATCGCTTTCGTGGAAAAATACCACATCAAGCGCTTCATAAAGTTCCCTTAATTCCAAGGCAACCAAGGCAAGTTCTCGTTGAGCACTTGAGGTGTCATCTACTTGCTCAGCGTAAGCAACAATATCTCGCGTTGCCTTAATAAGCTTCTCTAGCGTGTTGTATAGTGAGCGAGCACATTCTCTAATACCCTGGAATGTTTCACTTTGGCGGATTTCGGTATTAAGCCACAAATCAAACCATTCATAACCACGTGAACGGGATTTTTGATCAAACAAAAGAAGATCTTTGCTTCGTAAGCAGAACTCTTCCGCGGCAATAGAAAACGCTCCGGCCGCTGTTTGTGCCTTAGCAATAAGAGCGTCATAAAGCGCCTGGCCCTCTTTTGGTGCTTGGGCGCTACGTTTTACCCGTGTTAACACATTGGTTGAAGCCGAATCGGCAGTCACCCGTTTTACCAGTGCCATTATTTCATTACTGGAAACTGAAAGAGAAAAAGCACGACGAGCTTCCGCTTCTGCCCCATGGGCCTCATCGACTACCCAATATCTAATAGGAGGTAGAAGTCCTCCCTCGAAACGGGTATCCCAGAAAAGCAAACTATGGTTCGTTACCACAACATCACAACGTTGTGCCTGTTCACGAGCACCATGCACAAAGCAAGAACGCCCAAAGAAGGGACACTTCCTTCGAAGACATTCAGCACTTGAGGTGGTAATACGCCTACGGGGAATAGCTCGATAATCAATCTTGAGAGCATCCATATCATCGTAGTCGCTCTGAACAATAAAAGAGAGCAGTGCTGCTAACGAGGGGGTTTGATTAATCGGTTGTTTTTTATAAATGATAGTTTGAGGACCCTGATTAACCAGAGTTTCAACTTTTCTCAAACAAGGATAATGACTAAATCCCTTTAATGGTGCGTATGTTATTCCAAGCGCTTCAGATAACAGAGGAAGCTCTTTATGAACAAGCTGGTCTAATAAGGCATTTGTTTTAGTCGCAACACCAACCGTTATTCCGTTTTCCTTTGAGGCGTAAACTAACGGAACGAGATAAGCCATAGACTTACCTACACCAGTTCCTGCTTCCACCGCTAAATTGCGCGAATGAGAAAGGGCTCGATGAACTGCAAGGGCCATTTCGCGTTGTTCTTCGCGCGCTTCATAATCCTTATAAAGCGATCCTAAAAGCCCTTCGGGACTAAATGCGTGCGCTATCACTTCCTCATCAACGAAAGAAAGAACTCGGGGTACTACTCCGGAATCAGAGAGACCTTCGCCCTTGCTTGAAAATTCACCCTCTACAAAAGACTGCCCTTCTGAGCTTTGCTGTGTCGAATTAGAGCGTTCGGTAAAAGAAACACTCTGAGTAAACTCGCAAGGTTCATCGGATAAGTTTATATTTTCACAAGCCCCGTCTGATAAGCCTTCCTTTTCACCATTATCTCTAAAGATGCCACTTGCAGGGCTATTCGCATCAGGACGTATAGGATTAAGGTTTTTTGTGAGCGATTCTTTACGATACTTTCGAAGATTGAAAGTGCTTTGCTCGGTAAGCTCCCATACTTCAGGATCCGCGAGGCAACGAAATACGTACGAGGTATTCCACTCGTCAACTTCATTCATATGCCCAATAGCACAAATAAGTGGCTGCGGAAGCGTAGCTACTGCTGCTAGTAAAACGCGATATACCATACAAGTAGCTGCAACATCGTCATCGGCTCGATGAGTCGATTCTGGTCCCCCAAAAGCACGAACAAGATCTAAAAGACGGTGAGAAGTAAATCGAGGAAGCGCTATTCGTGCTAAATCAAGTGAATCGATCCATCTATTTTGTTTTAGAGATTCTCCTGCCGGCCTTTTGGTTACGAAGGTACGATCGAAATTTGCATTATGCGCAACAAGGTCAGAGTCTCCTACAAAGTCCACCAAACCTTGGAGAGCGGTATCAGGATCAGGAGCATCTTTCACATCATCGTCGCTGATATTAGTAAGATGCGCTACATCCTCTGGTATTTGTTTACCTGGGTTAACAAAAGTGATATACCATTCTGTAATTTCGCCGTGAACCATGCGTGCCGCCGCGATCTGGATCAGCTCATCATGATTAAAGGAGAATCCTGTTGTTTCAGTGTCAATAACAACAACATCTTCATCAAGAATTCCGAAATCATGAGTTTGCGCATACTCAACTAAACCGTGATACCGATCACAAGTTCTTGAAGGCGTATTCTCTAAAATATACGTATCTAATTTTGTTAGCTGTTGTGTGTTTTGTTTTTCCATGGCAGTAAGACTATCATTTATAAAATTCGATACCAACTTTGTTCTTTTCGTTATAGGAGAAACTATGGCAAAAATTGGCTACTTCGCAACATATGCACGATTCGACACGGTTGATAAAGAAGCAGCTGCAGCATTTCTTGGAGCTGACAATATTGTCGGCGATACCTTTACAGTAGAGCACGAAATTACTCCTGAATCTAATAAAGCATGGATTGTTAATCCTTTCGGTAAAAAAATGGGTTACCTTAGTCCAAAAGTTGCTGAGCAAGTCGATTTATGCAAAGCAAAAGGTTGGAATACCGTTGCTATCTTAGCGCTCGTTGCTTTTTCAGAACAACCAGAACCAGGGTTATATTGGGGAGAGGTTGTTATTATTTCTTATGATCCTGCTTACGAATCAGCTTTTTCAACCTTTGTCGAAGGTATTCAGAAACAAATCAGCAAGGGCTTGCGTCCTAAAGTTGAACTTGGCCCTGATTCTCTCCAAAAAATCATTGATACTCAAGGTTCTTGGCTTCCTACTGATCGCGTTGCTCTGCCGAAGAAAGAAAAAGGAACTGCTTGGGTTAAAACAGAGCGATCGGGCACTGAAGCACTTGTCGAACAAGCACGAAAAGGAAATATTGGCTGTACCATTGCAAGTTGGATTTTCCTTTTAGCTGTTGTTGCTCTGATTGTATTTGGCCTTCATTCGTGTGGGCTTTTTTAGCATCTTATAAGCTGTTTACCTTATTTATAATCAGGCACCTTATTACTTTGTAGGTGCCTGATTTTTATCAAGCGCTTCAAAAATCATAGTTGAACAAAGCTGTTCGAAGCTTATTCCTTTCACTTTTGCCGCATCGGGCAATAGTGAAGTAGCAGTCATTCCCGGCAAGGTATTAGTCTCCAACACCCAAAACTTCCCGTTTTCATCCTGGATCAGATCGGTTCGTGAAACCCCTTGACACCCTAAAACCTGATGAGCCTTTAAAGCAAGGTCTTGCGCCTGTTTTGTTTCTTCGTCACTAAGAGGCGCAGGGCAGATATGTTGCGAACCTCCCTCTGCGTATTTAGACTCATAATCATAGAATTCATGAACAGGGATGATTTTAATTACTGGAAGTGCTTCTGGATCATCAGTGCCAAGCACCCCTACGGTGAATTCACTTCCTTTTATAAAGGTTTCTACAAAAGCTGAAGAATCTACCGTAAATACCTTTTCCACGGCATCGGTAACATCTTGCTCAGAATTACAAATATATACTCCCAAAGCGCTTCCCTCAGTCGCTGCTTTTACCACGCAAGGAAGTCCCACTTGAGAAATAATGTCTTTACTTGAAGTATGAGGACTAAAGATTCTCATTGATTGAGGAGTCGGTATATGAGCTTCTCGATAAAAGAATTTTGAAGTGATTTTATTAACTGCGGTAGCACTCGACCATACTCCAGAACCGGTATAAGGAATACCCACCGTTTCGAGAAAACCTTGAATAGTTCCGTCTTCTCCCCCTTTTCCATGCAAAGCAAGGAAAGCGACATCAAATGATTCAGTGACGAGTGTCTTTAAATCATCTTTATCTGCTGGATCCAGTGCTACAACCTGAAACCCTGCTGTTTTTAGTGCTTGTTCAACACTTTTACCTGACGAGAGTGAAACAGCTCTTTCACCACTTTTCCCACCAGCCAACAAGGCAACTTTCACCGAATTAGGTGTGTGTTGAGAAGACATAGTACTCACTTTCAAACATCGAACGTAAAACAAGCAAGAAAGATAACCTTATTAGTTCAAGCTCTTATATCCTGCAAGTTTTCTTTCGATAAAACTTTCTTTCCACAAGAATGCTTTACTTTTCGTATTTGTACTTTGTGAGTATAGCAAAGGACGATAGAACTCATACCTTTTCCTCTTAATTAGTATCGCTTTTCATTTGCGTATAATGTCGATATGGAAAAATCAATTTACACATACAACATCTCCGGTATACCGTTTCTTTTATCGGATCTTAATCAGCCTCGTTTTCGCGCAAAGCAGCTTATCACTTGGCTGTATCGCGATTATGTTCATTCTTATGAAGAAATGACTAACCTCCCTGCTTCTCTTCGTCGTGAACTTTCTTTACGTTATCCTCTCCGTCCTTTATTGATACGTGACAAACAGGTCTCTTCCGACGGAACGAGAAAGTACGTTTTTGAATGTGATGGCGCAACACATGTTGAAGCGGTTGGAATCCCTTCTTTTACCAAGAAGAATACTCGTGATGAACCAAAGCATTTAACTGTTTGCTTTTCAACCCAGGCAGGCTGCGCAATGCAATGTGCTTTCTGTGCAACAGGAGAAGAAGGCCTTACCCGTAATCTTTCTTCAGGCGAAATGGTTGCTCAAATTCTTGCAGTTCAAGAAGATTTTGGTTGTCGGGTCACTAATGTTGTTTCAATGGGTCAAGGAGAACCTTTTCACAATTACGATGCAGTACTGGATGCTCTGCGATTTTTAAATAGTAAAGATGGCCTTCAAATAGGAGCGCGGCATATCACTCTTTCGACATGCGGTATCCTTCCTGGAATTCAGAAACTAAGTGAAGAGCCCGAGCAGTTTACCTTAGCAGTATCACTTCATTCTGCTTTACAAAGCACTCGAGATTATTTAATGCCTCGATGTGCAAATATGCCCCTTCCGCGTCTTAAAGAAACACTTACTGCGTATACGCAAAAAACTGGCCGAAGAGTTTCTTTCGAGTATCTCATGATTGATTCAATAAACGACACCGAAGATCACCTGAAGGCACTGCTATCCTTTTGTGATAATTTACTCTGTCATATCAATCTGATCCCACTCAATCATGTTGAAGGAAGCCCTTTCAAACCAAGCCCGCGAAAAAAACTCGATTCTTGGGTTTTAGCCTTACAGAAAAATGGCACAGAGTGTACTATCAGAAATTCTCGCGGTTCAGATATTGATGGCGCGTGCGGTCAACTTAAAAATAAAATGAAACAAAATAACTAGGAAACTTTCGTTAAGAGGACAGAAAAATCGGGGCCACAGAATCCTCTGTAAGCCCCGATTTTTATCTTTTAGGTATATTTACTCGTTATTTTATGATTCGGTGGTCTCAGGCTCCTGAGAAACAGAATTTTCAGAAATAAGACTTAAGATTCTTTCCAATTCGGCCTCGTCTTTAAATTGAATTTCGATCTTATTCTTTCCTTGTACTGTTTTCACCCGAACTGGAACAGAGAGGAATCGAGTTAACCCTCGTGCTGCCTTTTTAAAGCTCGCAGGTGCAGGCACCCTCTTATTTTGTCCCTTTTCCTTTGCTTGTGCTCGCCCTGATAGTAATCGTGCAATTGCTTCCGTTTCTCGAACACTTAGTTTTTCATTCATCAACTTATTAGTAAGTGTTTTACGTCCTTCAGCATCAGGAATTGATAGAATCGCTCGAGCATGGCCAGCGGTAATTTTTTCTTCAAAGAGAAGTTGCTGCGCCTCTTCAGGTAAATCAAGTAACCTAAGCGCATTAGCAATTGTGGAACGACCCTTTGATACGGTCTGAGCAACCTCGGATTGAGTCATACCACGGCGTTCCATAAGACGCTTATATCCATACGCTTCTTCGATAGGGTTAAGGTCAGTACGTTGGATATTCTCGATTAACGCAAGTTCGAGAGCCTTATCGTTGTCTGCTGCCCAAAAACGAACAGGAATTTCAGTCATATTAAGACTTTTGCAAGCCTGCCAGCGGCGCTCTCCAGCAATAATTTGATAGTGATCACCAACTTTTCTTACCAAAATTGGTTGAAGGAGACCTTCTTTTTTAATTGAACTGGCAAGTTCTTCAATTTCTTCCTGTTTAAAGTTCGTACGTGGCTGATCGGGATTAGGCTGCACCTTATCAAGAGGCACCACTCCCGTAGTTCCTTTTTCATCGCTCGATTTCACGGTATGAAGGACTTTTTCTGTTGTTGTATTCGAGAAAACTTTTCCTTGGTGAGAGGCAGACGTCCCTCCTGTAAAAACACCCGCATTAGAATTTTTAATGCCACCTACTACTGAATTCACTTTAGGAGAGTGAGAAACGGAAGAAGGTCGGCTTGGAATCTCTTTAGTGCTTTTATGCTGGAAAAAGCTTCTTGGGCGCTCCTGGGATAGAGGCTCTCTCACTGAAGGCTTTGGACGAGCTTCTCTTGAAACCACTTTTGCGT
>USIG01000015.1 GCA_900554685.1 uncultured Cryptobacterium sp. | reverse complement strand
TGTGTTAAGCACGCCGCCAGCGTTCATCCTGAGCCAGGATCAAACTCTCCGTTTAAAAGACAAGTAAGATACCTTACTTGTTAGAGCTTGATGTATCTGGTTTGTCTAAAGCATCCCAGAGCCTTTTTGATTAGGGTGGAATGTTTTGACGGGATCATTTCTGACTTAATATTCCAACTAAGTTCTTAGTTTCACAGTATCCAGTTGTGAAGGTTCTTTAGCCTCATCGAAGTTCTCTTTTCGAACTTCTGTGTCGCTTGCGGCGGGGCCGCTCGCGCAAGGAGATAATTTACTCTCATCCCCAAGCTCTGTCAACAACTTTTTTCAATTTTTTGAAAAAAAGTTTTGCAGGATGCTTTTTTCTTGGTACGGGATACCCTATATCCCCTGCTCATGTATAAGAAGGACCTGTTTTGTACTTTTGTCTTTTTGATTTTTGGAATATGCACCTTTGAGGCCTTTATAGGGCGAGTAAGCAAAGAATTGTATAGCTTGGGTGGTTGTAAGTAGGTAGAAAAGGAAAAGGTATGGGTGTTTGATACAAGTATGGCTTGCCTTATGACAGGAAAGTATCCCTCGTATGTGAGCGTAAAGGTGATTGTCTATATCAATTCTTTGCTTACTTGCCACAAACACTCCTGAGAAATGGCAATTTTTGATGGGTGTGCTGTGTTTGGTGGGGTTGTAAGGAGGCTAGAGGGTGATGTTTACAGGGAGATTTAAGGATGATGGGGCTGTTGAGATGTGTTAAGGATGGACTTAATGTGAGCCCTTGATTTGTGGGGGGGGGATAAGGAATCAAGGGCAACGTAATACGATAATCAGGATTCAAAGGCAACAAGAAGTGCTTTGGCTAAGGTGAGGATACAAACGAAATATCCATCGGGATACGCTGCTTTCACTTTATCAAGAAGCTTATCTATCCAAGAAGCAGGATGGTCTTGTGCCAACGCCTGTGCTTTTGCAAAGATGCTCCACTCTATTATGTCTTCGTTATTTACTTGAGCATCGTCTGATTTCATAGAGGACGTTTCACCCTCAATAGATGTTTCACAAGGTTCGGAAGAAGCAACTGCGCTGCTCTTTACCGCGCTTGAACACAACTCGGAAAGTAGCAACAATTCAATGCCAATATGGTCTTCATACTGATTATTCTCGTTGGAAAGCTCAAGCCCCGCTTCCTGAAGGGCTTCTCGCATTTCAAGCGTTGGTCTTCCAAAGCCCGAAGTAACTTCCTCTCCTCGATAATATGTCTCCCATGGAGGAGCGGCGGGCTTTGGTGGGCCAACAAAGAGCTGAGTAAATTCCACTGAAACTTTAGTAACACTGTCTTGAGGTGCGCACTCCGCCCAGGTCTTCAACGCCTCGAGCGCTTCTCTTACTTGGAAAGATTCAAAATCAGGAAAATGCTCCCAAAATGCTGAGTGCAACCCCGCCTGAGAGGTATGGCTAATGGGAGCGAGAAGCGAATTGCCTACAAAGGCAAACGCCTCTGCAAAAGCCTGTAAACGATAAGCCTGCGCAAGACTGTTATCTTGCACAGGCTTAAAGGCTTCACTTCCCTCGAAAAATTGTTCGTTTTTTTCAGGGTTCATTAAGATGTCCTACTATTTAGCACTTACTACAACTTTCAGCTAGTGCAACCTCAGTGCCCATCAGCTTACTTAAACGCCAATTGGATGTTTAAGCACTAACCGACTTGCTCAACGAGCTGCACCACTTAGTTCCTTAGTTCTTTTTCATGAAGGTTTTGCTTAACACTATAAGTGCAAGCGCCACCAATGCCGCCATACCCACCAATATGATTAGCTCAACCGGAGAGGCACTATACCAACCCTGAGTTGCCCACATACCTACTCCATCAGCAGCATGAGAACCACCAAGGGTGATACCGGGAGCCCCTTCTACATTAGGCGTGATGAAACTGGTCAGTAAAAGCCACATACGCTTGCAGAACACGCCAATAATGACCAAAACTGCAGAGACAAGCACCAACGTAGTGTTTTCGCGATTTTTAGCAAACACTAAAATCAAGAAAGGTATCAAAAGGCCCGCAATAATTTCAAACCAGAAATAAGGAGCCGTTGCGCCACTTACCATATGAGCAAGCGCTACCGATTCGTGTCCGCCAGGATAAGCCATGGTAAGAATCTCGCATCCAATAAGGAAAGCATCGATTGCGATAAAAGTTGCAAGCAAACCTGCGATTTTTGTAAAAGTCTCTTTCGCGATGCTGAAAATACCCGCCTTTTCCAAGGCAATTAGGACAAGCAAAATAAGCGAAATACCCGAATCGCATGCCGAAGCAATAAAGATAGGCGCCATAATGGCTGAATACCACGCACGAGCTTCCTGTAAGCCAAAGATCCATGCATCGACGCAAAGCACCAACACCGCCACGGGCAGAGCAACACGGGCAACCTTTGTCATGCCATCTGTATTACCCTTAACTGCGCATACTAAAAAGACCACATTCACAATAAGGAATAAGGTAATGCCGCACATGTCCCACAGAAGCGGACTTGCAAAATTAGGACCGGTAAGCATGCGCCATACGCGCGGCAATCCCCCAAGGTCAATCAGAATAGAAAGGCCTCCTGCGCAAATGCAAACCAAAGCACAAATAAGAGCAGGAAGGGTAATTTTTTTGAGCCATTCAACATTAAACACATGAGCGGCAGAAGCCACGATCATAGCGCCAGCTGAAAGACCCACAAAGAACATAAACATGGCAATATACATACCCCACGAGGTGATATTGCTCATGCCCGTTACCCCAAGACCGCAAACAAGCTGGTATATCCAAGCGGCAATACCCGCAACGCTTAAAAGCGCGAGCAGTGCCATAAGAAGTTTTGTTTTAGAAGAAGACTCTACAAGGGAGTCTTTAACGTCAGTAAAAAATTGCATGATAAAGACCTCCTACTGCAGATAAAAGACTTGAGGATCAGTTCCTTGATCTTCAAGAAGGATGCGAACATTGCCCTGCTTGCGCAATTGTGCAATCTCAGAATTCGGATCATCCAAGTCGCCGTAGACACGAGCGCGAGCAGGACAGCATTCAACGCACATAGGCTGCGCTTCGCCACGGTCCATACGCTCTTTACAAAGCGTGCATTTTTCCATCACGCCAGCAGGCCTTGAAGGTACGTCTCGATCGCCATATTCGAAACCGGTTGATCTTTCTGGTTCTGTCCAGTTAAATACACGAGCGTTGTAAGGACAGGCAGCCATACACATACGGCACCCAATGCACTTGTCGTAGTCAATCTCGACACGACCCTTTTCATCCTTATAGGTTGCTCCCGTAGGACACACCTTCATACAAGCAGGGTTTTCGCAATGCTGGCAAGAAAGCGGTAAATACGTACGCGTCAAATTGGGATAGGTACCCTGAGCACCATCCATCACATCGCAATCTTCCGTAAGAATACGATTCCACAACATACCATCAGGTACGTTATTGCTCATTTTGCAGGCATTTGCGCACGTATGGCACCCAACACAACGATCGAGTTTAATCGCTAAAGCTAACTTAGTCATGGTTCACCCCTTAAGCCTTTTCAATCTGAACAAGAGTGTCAGAAAACGGCGTGACCGGACCGCACATCAATTCGTAGCCACGTTCGATCATCGTGTCGTTTGTAACCGATTGCATATTTCCTTCAATCGTGAAATCGCCCATTGCGTTTTCATAAATACGAGCGCACCCCGGGCGAATAGACTCGTTGCCACTGATATACACCTTGAACTCGCCGCGATCATTAAAGACGCGCACTGCATCTCCTGTTTGCAACCCGCGCGACTCAAGCTCTTGAGGGTTAACTTCGATGGTGGGACGATAGTACTGCTTGATCCACTCAGCATTTTGGAACTGATTGTGAATCTGGAAGCGCGTACGCACATTCGACAACTGCAAAGGATACGTAGAACGCAGCGAATTATCAGGAGCAATTTCTACAGGAGACTCCCACTGAGGAAGTGCCTGGTTAAAATCAACCAACGAATCGTAGTAGACCTCCATACGCCCCGAATCAGTTGCAAAAGCGTAGTCTTCAAGAACGCGCCTGCATTCTTCAGCGCCCTCAATAGGCCAAACACCTTGGTTTTCTGCAATCTGATCAACGCTAAGCGAATTGATTGCGGGATCTTCTGAGGTGGACAAAATCGCATCAACGCGCTCGCGTGAAGTGGCAGGAAGAGCATCCTCAAAGCCAAGACGCGCTGCCAGCTCACGCTGAATCCACAATTCAGTTTTTGCTTCAAAGAGAGGATCGATAATTTTTTCTTGGAGAAGAATCTGGTTGTATCCGTTTTTAAGGTTGCCGTATTCCTCATCACACTCAAAGCGGGTCGTACAAGGCAAAACGTAGTCTGCCCATTTACATCCTTCAGTAAAGTAAGGATCAATCGAAACGATAAGATCAAGCTTCTTTGCCCACTCGGTCGAAACATTCATGTTGCCATAGTGCTGGCACAGATCATCACCTGCAGCGATAAGCACATGAGCATTGCTTTCCTTGGTGCGCATATCATAGCTTGCCATTTCGTTTGCCGCAGCAACCATATCTTCTGGCAAGGCCCATTCACCTAATGCTGCAGTATGACAGTTGTATGTGCCACCGACATAAACACCAACACCGGCACCAGGCTTGCCAACGTTACCTGTCAGCGCAACCAAAACCGCAGCAGCGTGGCCAGCAATATCAGCATTGGCAATTTTGTCATTGCCGCCCCAGCCGAGCGCTAACGAAGAAGGTCCTTCGGCATAAAGCTCTGCCAACTCGATTATTTTTTCGGCAGGAATTCCAGTAATTTCAGATGCCCATTGAGGTGAATAGTCCTTCATTGAATCTATCAAGAGGTCGTAGACCGTACGTACCTGTGCACCACGGAATTCCGCACTGCCAGAAAGAGCAGGATTTTCAGTTTCTTGATAAGGAACAACATTTCCCGATGGAGCATCAATGACATAGAAGGGACAAGCTGTGCCATCTTCAGGTGCTTCGGTACCATCTTCGGCAGCAACCATCTTTGGTTCATGCTCGCGAATAATCTTGCCCGTAGAAGCGTCAACCAAGAAAGGATATGACGTGTGCTGCTTCATGAAGGTTTCATCAGCAAGCCCTTTTTCAAGAATATGGGAAATCATGCCAAAATACAGCGCAGCGTCCGTACCAGGCTCAATAGGAATCCATTCATCGGACTTGCTCGCTGTTGTTGAATAGTGAGGATCAACCGTCACCATTTTTGCGCCCGCGTCCTTCGCCTCAAAGAAAAGACGAACTTGAGGAAGCGTTGATTCACAGAAATTAGACCCTACCGTAAGGACCAATTTCGAATTGACCCAGTCACGTGCCTCGGGCGTGCTCATAGCATATCCGCCGCCAAGGCCCATTGAGGGATCTAAGCCATTGCCGTAGCCAACATCAATGCCGGTATTACCACGTCCCTGTGCACCAAGCATCGCCTGAAGAAAAGCGCAATCGGTCTCACTTGAGGTTGTTACAACTACCGAGTCTTTACCGTAGGCATCCTGGGATTCTTTAATTTTGCTTGCTATATCATCGAGTGCTTCTTCCCAGGAAACCTGCTCAAACTGGTTGGTTCCTCTATCCCCTACCCGTCTGAGCGGAGTCTGAATACGTCCTTCACCATAAATATGCTGGACTTCAGAAATGCCCTTCAAGCAAATAGTTTTTAGCCTGTCCATCGCACATGCATCGTTGGGCTGGATCATTACCAGGCGTCCATCGCGAACCGTGCACTTCAGTGGGCACATGCCACCGCAATGAGCCTGATGATAAGTGTAGGCCACATGCTCTTCGGCTTGCTCTGCCGCTGAAGCCTTACGAAGCCAGGTGTCTGTTGACGTCATGCCGCCCAAGCCAAGGCCAAGTACCCCAAGAGCACCAGCGCCTTTAATAAACCCACGACGAGAAATACCGCCGCTGGCAGCGTCTGTGTGAGACATTGCTCCTCCTCTGATATTGCACCTCTATGAATTATTGAAATCGTTGATTGTTTGGCAGCGCTCGAAAGCTTTATAGGGATGGTTTGACACAAAAACTTTCGAGTTTGTTATCTAGCGCCTATTTCCCCTCCTGCTGCCAGAATTATGTTGATAAAACCCTATCCCTACTTATTGTGCATGTGCCTTATTCAGACTTCAATTTACTTTATTATTCTTGTTTGGGAATAATAAGAAGGCATCAAAATGACCTGCGAATTCAATTTGTGATTTACAAAAATTTTTCTTCGCTCGCTTTTCCGCTCGTTACCATATGCCAAAATGTTTCGAAGCAAAAACAATCTTTGCGGCCGAAGAATGACTCTCCGACATCTCCCCGACATACAAAACAGACCCGCAGCAATTCCTGCAACAGCAATCCCTGTACCGCGGGTACACAACAACCTCTAAGGCCCATTAAGACAAACTGTTTCAAAGCCACACAAAACAAGTCGCGCAAAACAAAGAGTTTTTCTCGGCATCTCTAAACGCTATTTTTAAAGAAGACAATACGCATAAAGGATAGGCATGGTTACCTTACACGAAACAGAACAATTACTTGAGAAACTCTCGAAGAGCTCTCTTAAAGTAGTGCCAACGCACTGTGTCTGCGTTCGCAATCGAAATGCTTCATGCAACGCATGCACTACCGCCTGTCCAAACCATGCACTGACCATTGAGAACAATCGGCTCTTACTTGACCCAGATGCTTGTACTAACTGCGGAAGCTGTGCCAATGTTTGCCCAGCCCAAGCCCTTTCAAGCGCTGCATTGCCACACGATGCCTGGCTTGATCTTGCCCAATCGCTTACAAATAGGCGCTCTCAAGTATGGGTTTGCTGCCAAGAACATCCTCTTGCCCAAGAAAACCTTAAACACTTACTGGTGATCCCCTGTTTAGCGCACCTTGATGAAGTTCATTACCTTATTTTGGCGCGCTACAAAATCAGCCTTCATCTTTTGCATGGGAGCTGTTCATCATGCAAGAAGGGCTGCGTCTCTTCCCTTATTGAAAAAACATTTGCCTCAGCGCAGTCCCTTGCAAAAACTTACGCCTTACCACTTGAGTGCACCATACAAGAAGAGCACGACAAAGAAACAAGCAGTTATCCTTTTGCCCAGGACAAAGGAGGCTTTTCACGACGAGGCTTTTTTAATTCCATGACGAAATCGCTCAAGCATCTTGGCTATATTGCCGCTGAATCTGCCTTAGAACCAGCTCTTATGCCTCAAAAACCTCAGCCAACGCTTGCAGAAAAGCTCACTCAAGCACCGGGAGAGCTAAAAGTATTCATGCCTCAAAGAAATACCCTTTTGCTTAATATCCTCTTCGAAGCACAGCAGAATCATCCAACCCCCCAAACGCTTTGCTTAGAGACTCGATTTTGGGGAAACGTCACCATAGAAAGTACCTGTACCAATTGCGGTATGTGCGCTCAATTCTGCCCAACGCATGCGCTTGTTCATCGAGTCGAAGAAAAAGCGCAAACGAAGCCCTTTCCTCTGTTTAATAGCAATCAATCTCTTCGCCCTCAAAAACCACAGCATAAGAAGGCTTATCATGAGTTTCGCTGTTCAGATTGCATTCAATGCAGGCTTTGCGAAGATGTTTGTCTCACCAAATCGCTACACGTTCAGAGAACCATTTTGAACTCAGACCTATTTAATCTTGAGCCCCGCACGCTTACCCCTCATGATGATAAAGGTTAAAACTTACCCATATTGCACCTATCCCAAGGAGCGCTTATGAGCGATTCAACCTGTCAAAATACCATCAGCACCTCACCGCTACCCGAGCCCAATCTTGCCGAATGGCTTGAAGAAGCGAAAAAGGATATCAAAGCGCCTTATGTTGGCATGTATCTAACTCACAATGGCGTAGTACGTGCAACGCCTAAAAAAGTGGTACGGGCGCATGAATACCAAACGCAAGAAGAAGCCACTTCTCAATCGAAGCCGCACAAGGCAGTACAGCAAGATTCATGCAATGACATTAAGACAGAGACGCAAGAAGTTATTGCTGTTGATTTTTCCTATGACGAAGAAGGCCTCAGAAAAGCACTTGAAGAAGCTAGAACGTGGGAAGGTATCTATTATGTACGTGCCTGGCTCAATTCGGGACGTATTCCGGTAGGAGGATCGCTTATGTATGTCTTGATCGGAGCCGACATACGCCCCCATGCCATCGATGCGCTCAATAAACTGGTTGGTCATATAAAAGCTGACCTTGTTGTCGAAACAGAGGTGTACGCTTCGTGAACTTTTCCCCTCTCCCCAGTCCTGCCGTTAGTTTTATTGGCCGCAAGAACTCAGGAAAAACTACCCTTTTAGAAAAAATAATCGCCAATCTTTCTCAAAAGGGCTTACGTGTTGCCACTATCAAACACCATGGTCATCCTGATTTTGATATCGATATTCCCGGACGAGATTCATTTCGACATCGAGCAGCTGGAGCCCAATCGAGTACCATCCTATCCGATGTTCGCTATGCTCAAATCACCGAGCTTTCAGCACCCCTTGCCTGTGAGAAAGTAGCTTCTCAGCTTTCTTTTTATGACGTAGTTCTCGTCGAAGGATTCAAACAAGCGCACATTCCTTCGATAGAACTATTTCGCGCAGACAATCCACGCGATATTGAAGCAGCAAAAACGCTTGCAGCAACATGGGAACAGGCCGTACAAGAGTCACCGCGAGCAGAACAAACAGAGCAGGCAGAACAGATAAAGCAATCGGCTCGAACAGCACAGACAACCCGCACGGCACCGATGCGCTTACCTGCAGCGGTTGTAACTGACATTGCCTCTGTTAGGGCACTTGCCCTGCAGTATCACCTTCCCTGCTTTACCTATGATGATATCGAGACGCTTGCTTGTTTTATTCAAGAAACGTTTGCTCGCCCTCAACTTAGTGTCGTAATTCAAGCAGGAGGGGAATCAAAACGTATGGGCACCCCTAAGGAAGTTGTTTCTTTTTTGGGAAAGCCTTTGATTTTTCATGCCCTTGAGCGCGTTGCACCGTTGGCTGACGAGCTAATCATAACCACCAACAATCCCGACCGCCTTAGCTTTGTAAAAAGCTCCTATCCGCAGGTTCAATTGGTATCCGACAAACTCGAACAACGAGGAGCAATTCCAGGATTGTATACCGCTCTCTCGTCAGCTCAACAAAACACTGTTGCCGTCGTAGCCTGCGATATGGTTGATATACCAACAGCTCTTCTTGCAAGCGAGTCGCTTTTACTCCGACCCTGCGAGAACCTGCAATTCGATACCCTCATTCCCAAAACCAAAACTGGTTTTGAACCTTTTGCGGGAGTGTATCGAAGAGAAACCTGTTTGCCGAAACTGGAGCACTTTATCGCACAAGGACACGCTGACGCGTCTGTTCGTACGTTTCTCGATTTGGTGTCATGCGGATTCGTTGACTGCACCAGTCCTTTAAAATGTGCACGCTTTGGAGGAAGCTTCTTAAATATCAATACTCCTGAAGATATTGCAGAAGCTACCCGTCAGCTTTGCCGTAATGCAGATTGCGTGCTGTAGTGCAGCGTGCCGCTGCGTAGATAAGGCACCTTAATAAGCCCAGAGAATCGCCCTAATCAAGTGAGGCATCTCATGCTTTTTTAATCGACAGAAGCAATCGCCGAATCAAGTACCTCTTGTCCTGTTTCTTTTAACGCTTTTTCGGTTTGGCGAAAAGCCCTAAGAAGAGTTTTTGCTTCTTGGGTAAGAGAAGAACCGTGAGCACCTTGACGCTCAAGAAGAGCAAATCCTAAAGATTCTTCAGTGTTGCGCATTATGGTCCAGGCCTTACTGTAGGCCATACCCATTTCCTTACACGCCTTATTAAGAGAACCTGTCTTTTCCACACCTTCACAAAGCTTTGCTATACCGCGTCCAAACGCAGCAGCGTGAGCTTCGGTTTCTTTATTGCGAATAATAAGATGTATTTCTACTTCAAGATTTTCTAAAGCCATACAAGGTTCCCTTAGAGCGTATTGTGGCAAATAACCTTACCGATTGCCTTTTAAGCCATCGGTCGTATTATAGCCATTTTGCCTTCACATTATTCTTTGTTTAGATTATTCTCAGTCAAGGATAATTCTCATGTAAGAGAACTCTGCAGACAATTCAACACCAGGAGGAACCCATGACCTCTCACTCCCCCGCAAAGCGACGCTTAATCCAAACCGCACCTCTTCTTATGAGTGTATTTGCCGTCTGTCTCATCCTTGTTTTTATGCTTACCGGTTGCAATTCTTCCTCTTCTGAACAACAGACAGAGAATTCAAGCGATACGACAACGATCGAGATTTATGCAGCTAATTCTCTTGAAAAGGCGCTCGATGAAGCACAGGCGCTCTACACTTCGCAAAATCCCAACGTCGTGTTTGCTGACACTCAGTACGAAGCATCGGGTACACTCGTAGAAAAAATGAAAGCGGGCGGCGAACCTGATATCTTTATTTCCGCTTCCCAAAAAAATATGGACGATGCTATTGAAAATGGAAGCGTAGCCGAAGGCTCAGCATTTGATATGTTCAAAAACGATCTTGTTATCGTCACAGCGCAGGACAGCGACATTGAAAGTCTTTCTCTTGAAGAAGCAGTTTCTGGCAAGTACACCATCGCTCTTGGTGACACGAACGTACCAGCAGGAACTTATGCGCGCCAAGCGTTAGCTTCTGTTGGATGCTACAGCAATGAAAGTGGCTCTGATGGCGAACTAGCAGCTTCCCTTAAGGACAAGGTACAAGAAGCCGACAAGGTAGGATCTGTTTGCAAGCTTGCAGAATCAGGAGAAGTTGATCTTGCCTTTGTGTACAGCTCTGATGTGGAGCGCTACGGTGGAGTAAAGGTGGTATGCACTGTTGCTTCCGATGCCCACAAGGACATTATTTATCCCGCCGCTCTTACCACCACGGACGACTCCAATGGGGCAGCAGCCGCTTTTCTTGATTGGTGCACCACCGACCCAGATGCGCAAGAAATTTGGGGGAAATGGGGCTTCGAGCTAATCTAGCTACCCTATGACCACGCCCCGAGCACATATTTATTCGACTTGCAACTCTGACATCCGCGACAGAAAAACCTGCCGCGGAGTTTTTGCGTTTCTTTGCTTTTTAGCCCTTATCAGCCTTCTTGGCTTTAGTGCACTCGGTACCCCTTGTCCTGCCTTTGCTAGCAGCGACTCAAACCAAACCACGACAGCACCTTACTCAGTCACGGTTTCCGCTGAAGGAACGCAAGCAATTGTTGATAACACCTCTTATGCTGCTCGTGATTTTTCCCGCGCAAACAAGGGCACTAACAGAGCACTTGATGGCATTTATCGAGGCTATACCTACATCCAGCCTCATCAAGACATGACTATTCTGGTTGATATGGGCTCGTTCGTTATGGTCTATATTCCGCAAGAACAGCTCAGCACTCTTGGCCTGTCGCTTAACAATGAAGCTGATCGCTCCTTGATTCAAACACTTCTGCAAACACTTGACGATAACGCCGCAGGCGGAAACACCCGAATCGACCCTGATGCTCCTTGGTATTTCACCAGCGAAGAAATTCATGCTCAAAACAAGGTCGCTTTTTCGTTTGATCAATCCCTTAATAACCGCTCCTACACGTTTGTTGTCGGCTCGGATGGAAGTGATCTTTCCCAAAACGACTCAACCGATGAAGTCTCTTTGCGCCACGCATCTTTTGCGATCCTCACGCCAAGCGACGAGGCAACAATCACCCCCGCAGCAACAGGTCTTGATGCCGTGGCTGAGTTTTTCCAACACCTTGATTTTTCGCCTTTATGGGTAACCCTTAAAACAACACTGAGTGCTCTTATTATCATTTTTGTATTGGGAATTTTAGCTGCCTGGTGGTCGCTGTGTCTTCCCGATCGCTGGCAAACAATCGTAGATGCTCTTTTCACCATCCCCATGGTGCTTCCCCCTACTGTTTGCGGCTTTCTTCTTCTCTTGGCGCTTGGCAGCAACAGCCCAATTGGACAATGGTTCAATACGATAGGATTTCCCCTTATTTTCAGCTGGCCTGCAACCGTTATTGCCGCAACCGTTGTAGCCTTTCCTCTTATGTATCGCAGCGCCCGTGGTGCTTTTGAGGGTCTTAATCCTGATATGCTCGATGCAGCTCGTACTCTTGGATGGAGCGAAGCACGCGTGTTCTTTAAGCTTATGCTGCCTTTGGCTTGGTCTTCTATTGCCGCAGGTACCATGCTTGCCTTCGCACGCGCTCTGGGCGAATTTGGTGCCACCCTTTTCTTGGCAGGCAATTATGTCGGCATTACGCGCACTATCCCTCTTGCAATCTATTTCGAATGGATGGGAGGCAATACCGATGTAGCCCTGTTCTGGACTGCAGTTGTCATCATTATCAGCTTTCTTGTGATATGCGCTTTAAATCTGTGGAGCAAGCACACTACTCGTTACCGTCTTAAAGAGGTGACTCATGAGCCTAAGCGTTGATATTGCCAAAGACTTTACCGATTTCAAGCTTGATATCGCCTTTGAGGCACAAAATGAAACCCTTGGTTTTCTGGGCGCTTCTGGCTGCGGAAAGTCCCTTACTCTTCGCTGTATTGCCGGCATAGAAACACCTGATGCGGGCAAAATAGTGGTAAATGATACGGTATTTTTCGACAAAGCGCCCAACAAGAAAGCGCATATCAATCTCACGCCACAAGAACGCAAGACTGCTCTTTTATTCCAAAACTATCAGCTCTTCCCCAATTTGACGGTCGAACAAAACGTAGGTGCAGGACTTGATCCAAAGTTGGACAAGGCATCGCGCGGCTCCCTTATCGCTGATCAGCTCAAGCGCTTTGGTTTAGAAAAGCTTCGTAAACGCTATCCCGCACAACTTTCAGGCGGACAGCAGCAACGCGTTGCACTGGCTCGAATGCTTGCTGCAAACCCTGACATCCTCATGCTTGATGAACCTTTTTCTGCCTTGGATGCCCATTTGAAAAGCGCCCTAGAACAAGATCTGCAGCAGCTATTCGAAAACTTCGAGGGACCCATTCTCTATGTTTCGCATGATATCGATGAGGCCTATCGTTTCTGTAAGCGCATCGCAGTCGTCAATGAAGGACATCTTGAAGAAATCGATACGAAAGAGCGCATTATTTACCACCCTCAAACACTGGCAACACTGCGTCTTTCAGGATGCAAAAATACCACTTCAGCACAATATCTCGACGACCATCATGCCTACCTCCCCGAATGGGGAATTACGGTAACCTCCCCTCGCGTTCTAAATCGTGCCGTTGCCTTCTGCGGGGTGCGCGCAAAATTTATTACCTATGCACACGAAAACGATACCAATGCATTTCGCGTTCGCGTAAACCACATAAGTGACTCCCGCTTTGAACGAACTGCTCTGGTGTCGTTTCTTGAGACAAGCCCTGATAGCGAAAATATTCACCCTCCCGAAACGCCCGTAGATATTCAGTGGCATTTGAGCAAGCTGACAACGCAGCAGCCATTGCCCGAAGTTGGTGATGTCTGCCTTATTCGCTTTAGTGAAGATGGCTTATACTTTGTGAACCGATAACGTAAAGGAGCATTTGTGCTTCACGATACTTTTGGACGCACGATTGATTATCTGCGCATTTCATTAACTGACCGCTGCAACCTCCGTTGCTTATACTGCATGCCTGAAGAAGGCGTTCCTTCTCTTTGTCAGGAAAAAATACTCAGGCTTGAAGAGATCGAGCGCATCGTAAGCGTTGCTGCAAAATGCGGAATTAAACACCTTCGCCTTACGGGCGGAGAACCACTTGTACGCAAAGGAATAACTGATCTTGTCTCTGCTCTCAAACGTATTCCTGGTATTGAAAGCATTGCGCTGACCACCAATGGAATTCTTCTTCCCCCCATGGCAGCCGCCCTGAAAGAAGCTGGGCTTGATAGAGTCAATATTTCCCTTGATTCACTTGATGCCGTTCAATATCATGCCATCACTCGTCGGGGGAATCTTAAAGATGCCCTTGCTGGCATCGAGGCTGCTTTTTCTTATGGATTCGATCCTGTCAAAATAAACGTGGTGGTCGTCCGCCATTTACAGCAAGATTTTGCTGCCTTTGCTCGGCTTACCCTAGACAAGCCCCTCCATGTACGATTTATCGAATTCATGCCCATCGGACACACCGCCTGCCCACCAGATAATTCCACCTGCATGTCAGCACAAGCTAGCTGTTCACCTGCAGCCTTTCCTCAAGAAGACCAAAATCAAAAAGCGCTTATCCCTTGGAGCAGTGATGACGTGGTATTTGCAAGCGAAATTCGCACTCTTTTACAAGAAGCGCTTGACCGAGAGCATATGGGTTCACTGGTTCCCCTCTCCAAGGCGCCGACCGGATGGGGTCCTGCCAGCTATCTGAAAATAGCGGGTGCCCAAGGCAGCATCGGGTTTATTTCTGCGCTCTCAAACCATTTTTGCGCAAGCTGCAATCGTTTACGCTTAACGGCGGATGGCAAGTTGCGCCCGTGCTTGTTTAGCGATGAAGAGTTTGATATACGAGAAGCGGTTCGATCGGGAAGCGAAAAGGATATTGCGCAGATATTCGATAAGGCTCTACGTAAAAAGCCTGAAAGTCATCATTACCGTCAAGGCACTAAGCGAAGTATGAGCCAGGTGGGTGGCTAGCCAAAACGCTTTTCACACACCAGCGAACCTTGTGCCGCACCCGCAAGCCTTATGCTACACCCGTAAAACCTCACACCGCATCCGCAAGCCTTGCGCTACATCCGTAAAACCTCTCACCGCACCCGCAAGCCTTGCGCAGATCAATTACCTTAGCCCCTCTTATCACAAAAGGATTGTTATGAGCGAACAAAAACTTACCCACTTAAACGAACACGGCGAAGCACATATGGTCGATGTGTCCTCTAAAGCTGAGACAAAACGCATCGCTCGCGCCGAAGGCTATATTTCCATGAAGGCAGAAACTCTTGATTTAATCGTGTCAGGAAAAGCAAAGAAAGGCGATGTTTTAGCTACGGCACGCATTGCAGGTATCATGGCTGCAAAAAAGACCAGCGAACTCATTCCGCTTTGCCATCCTTTGATGCTTACCAAAATAGAGGTGAACTGTACCCCTTTTAAGACAGACCGCTCTCAAGAACCCATCGATTCTCAGGAACTCTCTGGCTCTCAAGGAGTCTCCAACTTCCAAGGAGCTAACAACTCTCAAGAAATTCTTGCCCCTCAAGAAGTCCCGCAAGAACTCCCCGATGGAGCATGCGGCATACGCGTTGAGGCAATCTGCAGTTTAGTGGGAAAAACAGGAGTAGAAATGGAAGCGCTCAGCGCAGCAAGCGTTGCCTGTCTTACTATCTATGACATGTGTAAAGCGGTAGACCGCGGCATGGAAATAGGTCCTATTCGCCTCCTTCATAAAGAAGGCGGCAAGAGCGGGACTTGGGATCGCTAAATCAGGATTACACACGCTTTCGAACTACGCATGCTTTTGGCCCATACGCGCTTTCAGTTCACGCATACCTTCGACTTACACATGCCTTCGGATTGCGTACGCACGCTTTCGGTTTACGCGTGCCCGCAGCCAGCTATCATAGAAACTGCATGAGGAAGCACCTCTACCACCCCATCCCAGTTTTCGCAGGCAGCCTTTTTGCTTCCCGGCAAATTGATAACGAGCGTCCTGCCTCGTTGCATACATACCGCACGCGACAACATAGCCCGAGGAGTTATGTTTAAGCTATAGGCGCGCATGCCCTCCGCAATGCCAGGCACCTCGCGATCGCACACATCCCGTGTTGCCTCAGGTGTCACATCGCGGGGAGAAAGACCGGTTCCACCACAGGTAAGCACCACATTAATGTCAGGGTTATCTGCTGCCTGTGCAATGGCCTTTGCTATTTCTTCGCGGTCGTCTTTCACCATGCAATAAGACAGGCACTCCCAACCCTTTTGTGCGATACGCTCCTTCAGGGCAGCGCCTGCCGTATCTTGAGTTTCATCTCTTGTGTCAGAACAAGTAATAAGCGCAAACGTTATCCTAGGTTCGCTTGTATCAGAACGTGGGCAGAAATCTATCTGGGTATCTTTACGTGCAGAACTTTCATTTCCCTGTAAATCTTTAGACTCAATACTGTTCGAGGCAACTTTACCCATAGTTTTCATCCTTACCGTACAATCAGTGGTTTTTCTTGTGCCGATCTCAACAAGCCTGCAGGCCTCCACGCAGTACCCGTTAAATCACGACCCCCTCATCCACCTCAAGCAATAAACACTCCACTAAAGTGCCAGCTTCAATCTTTTTACTCTCAGGAACACCTTCAGGTAAGACAGCCAAGCAATTTCCCCTCTGAAAAGGACTAAACAACCCAGAGCTTTGGCTTTTCGCAGGACAAACCTCCACACTTCCGTCCTCTTTGCGCTCCAATGTTGAACGCAAATAAATGCGTCGTGGGTCTTTTTTCTTAGCATCACGCGCCAACCGCGCCCAAATACGTGGTCGTTCAAAGGTTGAATACCCCTGCATTTTTCTCAAAGCAGGACGAATAAGTAATTCAAAGCCACAATAAGCTGCCGCAGGATTTCCCGACAGCCCAAAAACCGGAGTTCCGTTCACGAATCCAAATGTTTGCGCTTTGCCAGGACGCATATTGACAAAATCCATAAGCAACTCGCCATTTTGGCGAACAACCTCTTCGATAAAATCATAGTCTCCTGTAGAAGCGCCTCCACTAGACACCACAAAGTCATATTCAGCAGAAGCGCTTAGCACAGCGCGCGATAAGGCTTCCTTATCATCAGCAACAATAGGAAGGAGCTCGGGAATTCCGCCTGCGCGAAGCACCGAAGCACCGAGGGCATACGAATTACCATCACGTATTTGGCCTTTTTCAGGAACCGTATCAGGGCCCACCAATTCACTTCCTATAGGAATTACCGCAACGCGAGGACGACGATATACTTCCACGGCCGAAAGCCCACAACTCGCCAAAAGACCTGCTCCTGCTGGGCTGATAGGCTCGCCTGCTTTAAGCGCAACTTCCCCCGCATGAATTTCTTCACCTTTAGTACGAATGTTAGCTCCCTTTTCGGAAGGAGCATTGAAGGCAACCCGCCCTGGAGCGTGGCCTCCATTTTCTCTGTTTGTTACTATTTCAAACTTTACAACTGTATCGGCCCCCGCCGGAATAGGAGCGCCTGTCATAATGCGCACGCACGTTCCTGGCTGTACAACCCCTTCGTAATAATCGCCTGCTGGTATTTCTGCTACAACGGGCAACTCAATAGGATTGTCAACCGATGCGTGGGCTATATCAGATGAAAACAGGGCAAAACCATCCATTGCCGAATGATCAAAGGGAGAAATATCGATATCGCTTGTTTGATCTAAAGCGCACACTCGTCCAAGAGCATCAAGGAGCGACACTTTCTCTGTATCAAGCACCTCTACCGCATCCAACACAATTTTACGTGCTTGCTCAACAGGAATTAGCGTTTGTTGTCTTGCCATGGAACACTCCGCTCTCTTCTTCTCTTTAAAAAGGATGCTGGTAAACCCTTTTTGAGTGATTTCTCTACCTTATTTCAGCATTATTCTAACGCGAGAATAATCAGAGAGCCTTATGAACCGAGTGATAAAACTTGAAATGTCGAATGAGTATTTTAAGCGGCAAAGCGAATGCTCTAAACAAGCACGCCTTACTGTTTTTTTAAAAGAGTGCGAGCCCCTTATGAATACGTGACTCTTAGGACAGGCACATTCTTGAGGGTATACGCCCCTGCATCT
Organism: uncultured Cryptobacterium sp.; assembly: GCA_900554685.1. Lineage (GTDB taxonomy): Bacteria > Actinomycetota > Coriobacteriia > Coriobacteriales > Eggerthellaceae > Anaerotardibacter. The sequence continues at coordinate 5,140 of USIG01000015.1, read as the reverse complement.
ATCTTTGATGCGCTAGAGAAGATCGTAATAGGAACCCTGCGCGCAGTTTCGGCAAAGCGTCTCTCCTGCATCGGTATGGACCTCACGCCCATCCGTTACCTGCTCTCCGCATCGATCGCATACCGCAACCTGGCGCGGACGTCCCGGAAGATCGTTGTCCGAAATATGCACACGCACCTGTTCTACCTTGAACAAATCTTCATCGCTTCGCTTAGCAAACCACTCCTTCAGATCACAGTCCTTGGGAGCCTTTTCGCTTATATTGGTCAACCTGATTGCTTTGCCTGATTGAATGTCATAAAACGTTGCCGCCTGTTTGCCAAAATCAAGGCACTTCATGCGGCGCTTTCCTGGATGACAGTTTGTCACCACCATAATGGCGTCGGTCAAGCAGCGATCACATTCAACATACACAATGAGATCACGATAGGTATCAGGGTCTTCAATCCCGAAATAGGAAAGCGCATAACGCGCCATTCTCACACCTGTTAATTGGCCACCGCAAAGATGCCCATGAAAAGAAATGGCACGTTCAAGATCTTCGTCAAAAGTACGTTTCATCGTTTATCATCCTTGCTCATTTGCTCACCATGAAAGTGATGGATTTTTATGATGGGCTTTTAAAGTCAATCTCTCCAAAGATTGTTATAACTCGCGGCGCGCTTCGATAGCGCGTCCTAAGGTTACTTCATCAGCAAACTCCAAATCGCCGCCGACAGGCAATCCGCTTGCTAAACGAGAGACTTTCACTCCCAGCGGTTTAATAAGACGTGCCAAATAGCTTGCTGTTGTTTCGCCTTCAATGTTGGGATTCGTAGCAAGAATAACCTCAGTGATATTCGGATCATTTAAACGGGCGAGCAATTCTGCAATATGCAAGTCATCTGGACCGATACCTTCAAGCGGAGAAAGCGCTCCGCCTAAAACGTGATAAACGCCTGAAAATGTGCCCGTACGCTCAATAGGGGGAATATCGCGCGGTTCAGAAACCACACAGATAGTGTTTTGGTCGCGCTTGGATGATGCACAAATATCGCAGAGTTCTCCTTGAGCGTAGTTAAAGCAGCGCGCACAAAAATGCACCGTGTCTTTAACTTCGATAATTGCCTGTGCTAGACGGGTTGCGTCAATACGATCCTCGTTCAAAATCCAATAAGCGATACGCTGCGCCGATTTTGGCCCAATACCAGGCAGGCGCTCTAATTCATCCAAAAGTTTCTGGATTGCAGAAGTCGCATTCACGTATCAAACACCCCAAAGAATACCGACAAAATACCTCAATACACAAAAGGGGCGCAGGAAATTTCCCGCACCCAGCAAATACTTAGTAAACTCGTTACCTCAAACCAGGGATTCCCGGCATGCCTCCGCCCATACCAGGCAAGCCCATACCACCTGTTACAGCGCTAAGACGCGCATTGCTTTGCTCGTTGATATTGCGAATTGCTTCGTTTACTGCAGCGCAGACCATATCTTGCAGCATTTCAACGTCTTCAGGATCTACTGCCTCAGGGTCGATCGTGATAGACTCAACAGTCATATCACCACGAACAGTAGCCGAAACCATACCGCCACCCGCAGTGCCTTCTGCTGTCATAGTGGCTACTTCTTCTTGCGCTTTGGCAAGTTCTTTCTGCATCTTCTGTGCCTGACGCATCATTTGCTGCATATTCATGGATGTGTCTCCTTTTAGTCACTCTATTCTTTGTGAAGCGCAAGCGCTCAACATGCTCTTTGCATTGTACCGAATTACCGCACCTAAACGACAGATCGCTTTATTTATTCAGAAAGGCTGCTTGAGCCCTATTCGGAAAGCTCTTCAAATTTTATGCCGTCACCAAAGCTTCCCGTCAGGATAGCTTTTATTTGCGATGCTTCATCTTCTTGCGCGGTTGGCTGTCCCGCTGGTTGCGCTGCTGTCTCCATTGCTGGTTGCGCTGTCGGTTCCACTGCCGGTTGGCCAGCTTGCTGCTCGGTCGATTGTGGGACAGCTTGTGCTGCCAATCCCGAAGAAGAAGGCATAGCATTCAGAGAATCGGACTGAATGTGAGAGGTTTGACCACTAAGCCCTGCTTGTTCTGGAACCTCGTCTTCAGAAAACGCATCTCCGTATGCTTCAAGAGGAACTCTTTCTTCCTCATAAGAGGGATCCTCCATGGGAGCCTGCACCGACGAAGGCGCTTGCTGACCTGCAGAAAAGCCAAACGATGTGGGTTGCTCTGCTTCAGCTATCGGTGCTGCGGGAGCAGAAGCGGCTTGTACAGGCGATTGAGGCTGTGACTGTACGGGAGCAGTCTGCGCAGATGGTTGAGGCTGTGGCTGTGACTGCACGGGAGCAGTCTGCGCAGATGGTTGAGTTTGAGTCTGCGCGGCTTTATTGGCGGCCTGAGCAGCTTTAATTGCTGCGCGTACACGCTCTGATTGAGATGCCGCCTGAGCAGCCTGACCTGCCGAAGCCATTTGGTCCGCCTGGGCAGCCTGAGCAGCATGGCCCATCGGATTTACTTGAGCAGCATTTCCCTGTCCCTGAAGTGCACCCATTGACGGAGCCATTGCAGAAGCCACCTGAGCCCCTGCTCCCTGGTTCATCGCCGAGGTAACCTGTCCACCTACGTGCCCATCACCTTCAAGAACCAAGCGATACGGTATATGGCTTCCCGCGACCGAATCGATGGTCTGAGAAAGAAGCTGCTGCACTTCGGGCTTAAGCGCCGCGGTATAGGCGAATCCGTTGTCTTTTGCAAAAGAAATAAGTAAGCCGCTACCGTTAGCTTCGCCAGAAATCTTAGCGTTCATAAATAATACCCCGCGAGCAGGATTTGCTTTCCGCAGAGAAGAGGTGACGGTATGCCAAAAACGCTGTACTGCTGCAGGATTTGTCACGTCGATTGCCAAAGTTCCCGCCGCAGCAGAAACTTGTCCTGATTGCATTGTCGCAGACGGAACCACATTAGGCTGCGGCTGCTGAGCCTGCATAGGTGACTGGGAAGCAGAAGGCTGCAGCGCATCTTGGGAAGAAGCTCCTTGTTGCACAGGAACTTGTGGCGTAGCCTGCATAGATGGCTGAGATGCAGTATTTTGCAAGGGAGACTGAGCTACTGCTGCTTGCGCCGCCATCATTCCAGTTTGCCCCGAAGCGATTTTTCGCTCTAGTTCCTCTACCCGCTCCGCTAATGACTCAATCGTAAGGTCTGATTCTGGTCGCACCATACGCGTAAGGGCAATTTCAAAGCTTAAGCGTGGATTACTTGAAGTGTGAAGCTCCTTCGAAAGGTCTCCCAACACCACCAAAAGACGACTTAAACGTTCCTGACCAAAGTTTTTAAGCTGATCGACCATCGCTTTACGAGTGGCATCGCTTATCGATATCTCTACCTCAACGCCAGCCATAGAAAGTAAGTACAGATCACGTACGTATTCCGAAAGATCGCTTACAAACTGAGCGAGATCAGCGCCTGTTTCTACATAGCGCGCAACCCAATTAAAGCAAGCAGCCGCATCACGCTTTCCGATAGCAAGAATAATCTCAGATAAATCGGTCTCGTCTAAAGATCCTAATAAATTTTGAGCACCCTCAAGCGTTACATGACCATCACCAAATGCAATTAACTGCTCAAGTGAAGTAAGGGCGTTTCGCATACCGCCATCAGCGCGATACGCAATAAGATCAAGAGCTTCCCCCTCGAAATCAACTCCCTCTTCAACACAAATAGCGCCGAGGCGTGAAACGATTGCCTCGTTTGAGATGCGATGAAAATCGAATCGCTGACAACGGGACTGGATAGTATCGGGAACCTTTTGAGGATCGGTTGTACAGAGAATAAATAAAATATGCTCGGGCGGTTCTTCCAGCGTTTTCAACAACGCATTGAATGCCGCATTGGTGAGCATATGAACCTCGTCGATGATATACACCTTCCAGGCTCCACGCGTAGGAGCGTAATTTACGCGCGCGATAATCTCTTCACGAACGTTATCCACGCCCGTTCGGCTCGCTGCGTCAAGCTCATACACATCAGGATGAGTGCCTTGCGCAATAGCTTCACATTCAGGGCAGGTTCCATCAGGCTCTGTTGTAGGCCCCTTTTCGCAAAGAAGCGCCTTAGCAAGGATACGTGCCATGGTGGTTTTGCCCGTACCACGAGGGCCACAGAACAGATATGCGTGCGAGACTTTACCTTGCTCAATAGCGTTTTTAAGGGTTCGCTCAATATGTTCCTGTCCCACCACATCCTTAAAAGTAGTGGGGCGATATTTACGATATAGGGCCTCCATAATTTACTTATCCTTTTCGCTTTTAGCGTGTTTTGCACGAGCGAGACGTTCAGCCTCAGTTGCTGTTTCCACCTGAAAGTCACGAGCGCCACTCTTGCGTGCCGAGAGAGCTGCCTTTACCGCTCCGATAACAGCAGGCGCCACCGAGACTGCCACAATGCCCAAAACAATCACTTCGAAGTGCTCTTGCACGAAGGGAACCCCGCCAAAGAAATATCCCACCAGCACAAAAAGAGACACCCACGAAATACCGCCTAGGCAATTAAAGAAGGTGAACTTTGCGAAATTCATATGTCCTGTACCCGCAATAAAGGGAGCAAAGGTACGGAAAAATGGCATAAAGCGCGTAATTACAATGGTCAATCCGCCATACTTTTCGAAAAAGTGATCGAGCTTTGCCATGCGCTCTGGCGTCAATGCCTTAACTTTACCGGAGTCAATGATGCGCGAGCCAAACAATCGCGCTATCCAGTAGTTAGAGGTATTGCCTAAAATTGCCGCCGCATAGAAAACGATCAGGGTTGCAGGCAAGGTAAGCCCGCCGCCATCGGCGGAAAAAACACCAGCGGCAAACAAAAGAGAATCGCCTGGCAAGAAGGGGAAGAATACCAAGCCCGTCTCAATGAAAACGATAATAAACAAAGGGGTGTACACCCAGATAGGACCTAGGGCAATAATCCACCCCGCTATAGCTCCACGAGGATCATGAAGAAGACCCAAAATAAAGTTGATGAATTCCATTAGACTCCTGTAAGCGTTGCTGCATTTTTGCTCAAAACAAATTTCGCCGATCAGAAGGTGACCGGCGAAACAGATAAGTATCCCGAAAAGGCCTGGGCGCTCGTCAGCGGTCCCTTATGGCTGC
>USIG01000014.1 GCA_900554685.1 uncultured Cryptobacterium sp. | reverse complement strand
TCCCTCGGGGCGATCACGGTAATCAATAGGAACGTCAACAATACGCCAGCGCTTATCAACAGCATGAATAGAAATTTCGGTTTCAATCTGAAAACCTTCAGAGAGCACCGGCATAGTTTTTACAAAGACCCGGTTAAAAGCACGATAGCCTGTCATAACGTCTTCAAAGGCATAACCATAGATAGTCTTGATAAGCCAGCGAACCAAATTGTTGCCAAACCCATGGAAGGCACGATCGTTTTCTTCACCATATGAACCATTCGAAAGACGATCGCCTACCGTCATGTCCGCCTCATCGTTCATCAGAGGTTTAAGCAGCTCAGGCGCTGCTTCAGCAGGATAGGTGTCGTCGCCATCGACCATGATATAGTAATCCGCTTCGATATCGCGAAACATGCTGCGCACCACATTGCCTTTGCCTTGGCGTCCTTCAAAACGCACAATAGCCCCATGATCACGGGCGATCTTTGAGGTATCGTCTTTGGAGTTATTGTCGTACACATAAATATCTGCCTCGGGCAGTACGCGTTTGAAATCGTCAATTACCTTTCCGATGGTAATTGCTTCGTTATAGCAAGGTATCAGAACAGCAACTTTATCTGCCATATACGAGATCCCTCCAAAGTAGCCACTCGTGTAGCGCATGGTAATAATCTTATTTAGTTTAGCGTCTTTCACACATTCATCCAACATAATTTAGAAAGACTCTTTGGAAAGACTCTTTGGAAAGACTCGTAAATGATCAACGAGAGATCGATAAGAACAAATATTTAACAGCGCCCCTACTTTATTCCCCTGCTCAATGAAACGATGCTAGAATAAAGACAGATAATAAACAGGGCTGTTGGGGGCCTTAAAAACGTACTTCCTGAATACTTCAGGAGAAAGAGGGGCGATTATCATGAAGCAATACAAACGAGTATTTGCCGCACTTGACGGAGCCAGCACCCAAGAAGAGGTTGCACAGCGCGCTATCCAAATTGCTGCACTCAACCACGCAGAATTGATGCTTGGCCATGTTATTGATTCGGTGCCTGATTCTCTAACCGGAACCGATTATCAGGAACTTGCCCAAACCATCCAAAGCCGTTTGGAAGATTCGCTCGGCGATATCTTAAAAGATGCTCGCAACAACCCCGACATTCCTTCTATTGAAGTTGTTGTTAAGGTTGGCCGCATTCAGGAAACCATTCATAACCTTATGATTAAGCCTTTTAATCCTGACATCGTAGTATGCGGTGAGCGTGGACTCTCCAACATCACCTATGTATTCGTAGGAAGTGTTTCGACGTATCTGATTCGTAACCTACGCTGCGATGTTTTGGTGGTTAAGCAAGACTAAACCATACACAAGCTTGTAGCAAAGCAAGAGTGCCTAATGTTTACAAGGCATTCTTACCTAAGTAATTTGTGAGCGGGGTTTATAGCCTCGCTCATTTTTCTTTTATAATACCGTTGTACTAACGCTAGAGCGGTATCGCACGTACCAACCTGGCAAATCATGCATAGAAAGGTTTATTCATGCAGCAAGATCATTACGATTATCTAATCGTTGGCGCAGGCATTACTGCTGCCGTATTTGCTCACGAAGCAACTCATCGAGGCAAAAGCTGCCTTGTCATTGAACGCCGTAACCACATTGCCGGTAACATCTACACCGCCTCAGAACATAACATCAATGTTCACAAATACGGTGCTCATATTTTCCACACGTCGCTTAAGCCTGTTTGGGATTACGTAAATCAGTTTGCGGAATTCAACAACTACATCAATTCCCCTGTTGCTCGTTATCATGATGAGCTTTACAACATGCCCTTCAACATGAATACCTTCTCTAAGATGTGGGGTGTTTGCACTCCTGAAGAGGCCCGCGCGAAGATTGAAGAGCAAATTGCTGCTGAGGGCATTACCGAGCCAAAGAACTTAGAAGAACAAGCTCTTTCTTTAGTTGGCCGCGATATTTTCGAGAAGCTGGTTAAGGAATATACCGAAAAACAATGGGGTCGCGATTGCAAGGATCTTCCTGCTTCCATCATTAAGCGCCTACCTGTTCGCTTCATTTACGATAACAACTACTTCAACGATCGTTGGCAGGGCATTCCTATTGGTGGCTATACCGCCATGGTTCATCGCATGTTCCACGGTACTGAAATTCTGCTCAACACTGAGTATCGTGACTTTATTGCCGAGCACAAAGATATTGCTGATCGTATTATTTACTGCGGTCCTATCGATGAATACTTCGATTTCAAATTAGGAAATTTGGAGAACCGCTCATTGCGCTTTGAATCCGAATTGGTTGAATGTGAGAACTGGCAGGGCAACGCTGTTGTCAATTACACCTCGCATGAAGTACCGTGGACGCGCATTATCGAACATAAGCATTTTGAGTTTGGCAAGGACGCATACGGCAACGATATTCCCGTTTCTATTATTACGCGTGAATATCCTGCCGACTGGAAACCGGGCGACGAGCCATACTATCCCATCAACGATGAGCGCAACACAGCACTCTACGAAAAGTATGTTGAACTGGCAAAACAGGAAGGTAATGTGGTTTTTGCTGGTCGTTTGGGTGGCTACAAATATTACGACATGGACAAGGCAATTGATGCAGCCTTTAACCTTGTACAACAAGAACTTGGCTTAAACATTCGCCTTAACATGATTGTCCACGAAAAGTAGATTTTAAGATAGTTTTAATAGCTTTAAGCCCGCCACGTCTTCCTCTCACAGGCAGAATATGGTGGGCTTTTCTTTATGTGTTTTCTCGTAAAGATCCTATATAGAGGCTCTCACAGAAAGAACCTTACGGAAATAATCTTACGGACCTCTTATCCTTCTAAAGGAAAGCTGTTGTAAGTTCTCTTGCAGGCTCTTATTCTTACTGCCCCTTATATATGAGTGCGATGATCTTGATAGTTGGCAAGGTACTCAGCGAATTCAGGTGAGGTATCAGAATTTCCTGTACGCCAAGCTTTGTGGTCAATGATGGTACTTTCGAATCCGTAGTAAGCATCAATATAGGCAATCAGCCCATCAAGTGCCTCAAGCTGCGCTTCAGGATAATCGCCCGAACCACCCACGTGCACCATTTCAATGCCCACCGAATAAGAATTCATACCGTAATCGGCAAAGCTTGAACCGATAGAGGTTGTGCCTTTCTTATCATCACGCGATTCATCCTCTACCCCATATTTTTCATTATGGCCGGTATCCCCAAATCCCGCATGATGCGTTATGGAATCAAGGGGCACGCACTGCACAATGCTGCCATCTTTATTGATAACAAAATGAGCAGCTACCCCTGCACCGTTGCTATCCCAGTAATCAACAACACTTGCCGCACTTCCCTCGCCTTCAGTGTCGTGCAGCACAATATATTTTTGGAATTCAGATCCCTTTTCACCATGAACAAAACTATCTCGATAGTCCTCTTCGATAGCAAGCTGAGAACGCAACGTTTCGGCACTAGGTGCTGAATTATTGTGGGTGTTTTCAGAATCGGTATCCTCAACACCTTTATCGTTAAGCTCAAAGGACTCAACAGAGCCTGTCTCATTAGCGTTTTGATCAGAAGGAGCTGCACAGCCCGAAAAAGACAGAACAAACACCGTTACCAACGCAATCAATCCAAGTATGCGCCAAGAACTTTTTACGTTGTTCACCCTATCCTGCACATCGCACTCGTGCTTCACTCAAAACTCCTTATACCTTTTTTAGCTTAGTAACGGCTATCGAAAATGCGCTGAGTTTTCTTTTCGGAGCGAGGGAGTTCTCCTATAGGCACACCCTTCGCATCAGGCGTGCATCCGATCTTGGCTTTGAAAATTAATTCCAGCTCAGATTCGCAGTGCTTAAGAGCATCTCCCGTTAGATCCGTCTCAAACAATACCGTCAGCACGTCACGACCCATGATGTGCTCGATCATGACCTGGTATTCCGATGATGTTCCCGAAGTAGCAGCAATAACTTCCTCTACCTGAGCAGGGAACATGTTGACGCCTTTGACCTTGAACATATCATCGGTGCGTCCCACCAAAGTATCAATGCGAGGATGCTTCATACCGCAAGCACAATCGCCTGGAATGATACGGGTAAGATCATGAGTGCGATAACGAACTAAAGGAGCACCTTCTTTTTTCAGGGTGGTAAGAACTAACTCGCCAATTTCGCCATCTGGCAAGGGCTCACCTGTTTTAGGATCAACGATTTCAGCATAGACGTAATCGCTCCACAGATGCATGCCGTTGTGTTCGTGACAAGAAATACCGATGCCGGGGCCATATACCTCGGTCAAACCATAAATGTCAAAAATCTCAATACCGAGTTCGTTTTCGATACGGTGGCGCATTTTTTCGCCCCAGCGCTCTGAACCAATAACGCCTTTGCGCAAAGAAAGCTTATCGCGAATACCACGACGGCCAATTTCTTCTGCCAAAAGCAAGGCATAAGAGCTCGTAGCACATAAAACGGTTGATTGGAGGTCTTCCATCATGCGAAGCTGCTTTTCCGTGTTGCCTGGCCCCATAGGTATTGCCATAGCACCAAGACGCTCTGCACCAAGCTGAAAACCAATACCTGCCGTCCACAAACCGTATCCTGGCGTAATGTGAATGCGGTCCTTATTGGTAATGCCCGCCACCTCATAGCAGCGAGCAAACTGAATTGCCCAGTCTGTTACATCTTTTTGGGTATAAGGAATAACAACGGGAATGCCCGTCGTACCTGATGAGGAATGGACACGGATAATTTTTTCTTCCGGAACCGCTGCTAAGCCAAGCGGATATACATCGCGCAAGTCAGCTTTTTCAGAAAAAGGAAGCTTTTCAAAATCCGCTTGCGTTTGCACATCAGATAAATCAATACCTTCGAATTTTTTCGCATAGAAAGGCGATCGATCTTTCAGAGTCTTGAACTCTTCTTTAATTAAATCAAACTGTTCCTTGGTGAGTTCCATCTAAAAGCCTTTCTGCGGTATAGGGATAACTGCGAACACTCAAATATCGAAATCGTTATTCTTGTATAAAATTGTTGTTCTTTAGTTTAGTAAAGTATTATGCACTTTCTTCTGCCAAATCGATAGCACGCAGATTAAGTGACACAAAACGTTCTTTAACGCACACAGGAATGATGTCGCGCATATCGGATAAGGTAATTTTTCCGCACAGAGCATTATGGTAGCGCGGCTCGTTCACCGCGCAGAGAGCACGCGCAAGCATAACAATGTTAAGAGCCTTACGTGAACCCAACGTGCCACAAATATCCTCATCATCTACTACCACCACATGAGCATCGCTTTTTTGCAAGCTTGCAATCATGTCGGAAGGGTTATAAGGATCCGCCTTAAAACTCGAAACAACCGGTGCTACGCCAGATGAAGCGGTAACCAACAGCCCATGAGGTTTGAGCAAGGAAAGCGCGCGAAGCCCCTCACCTGGCTCAAGTGCGATAATAAGATCATCGGAGGCTTGAGCAGGAAGCGGGGAAAACACTTCTTCACCGTTGTCTCCCATGCGAACATGACTCATCACGTTTCCACCACGCTGCGCCATACCCGTTGTTTCAGCAGTGCGAACCTGCCAGCCTTTCGAACGAGCGGTTTCTGCCAAAATCTTTGCCGCAAGAACACTGCCTTGGCCGCCAATTCCTGCAAGGGAAATGTTAATCATCTAAGCCCCCTTTTTCAGAAGCGCCCTCGTTTAATTCATGACAAATAAGAGCGCCGTCATTGCATACATAGGTGCAAAGACCACAGCCATTGCAAAGCGAACTATCCACCAGAGGGTGGCGATTTTCCGCATCCCACGACAAAGCGGGGCATCCCAATTTCAGCACACAACGCCCACATCCTATACACGCATCCTGATCAACCTCAGCAGGGCGCGCTGGCTTAATAAGCTTTATGCAGGGAGATTCATAAATGATCGCGGAAGGACCATCGTAGGCTATAGCTTCTTTTGCCGCCGCTATGGCATCGTCTAGGTGAAGAGGGTTTGCTCGCGTAATAACACGCACGCCCAAGGCGCGTAAAACCTCTTCGATAGAAATAGGTTTGCTTCGTGGTCCCATCAGGGTAACTCCAGTACCCGGATGGGGTTGGGAGCCCGTCATAGCAGTCGTTGCGTTATCCAACACCACAATGGTGATATCGTGCTGGTTATACACCGCGTTGGCAACACCAGTCATACCACTTGCAAAAAAGGTCGAATCGCCAATAAAGGCAAGAGCTTTTTTATCAGGTTCTACGATGCTAAATCCTTGAGCAATCGTAATATCTGCCCCCATGCAAAGGCAGGTATCAACCGCATCAAGTGGCTTGGCATTCCCTAAGGTATAGCATCCAATATCGCCACAGAATAGGCCTTCGGATGATCGGTGAAATGCTGCTTTGGTCGCATAGAACGATCCACGATGAGGGCATCCAGGACAAAGCAGAGGTGGGCGCGCTGGGGGCGCGGGCATATCAATCTCCTGCGCCTGGGTTGTCTTCGAACGTAGCTTTAATCCAAAATACGACCTGAGCTGATCAGCAATCGCGTCGATAGTGTTTTCGCCCCGCGTTGTGGTATCACCGGTCTGCTTACCCCGCACTTCAAAAGACGCATGCAAACGGCCTGCTAATTTCAGCATTTCATCTTCAAGGACGTAATCAAGCTCCTCAAAGACTATTACCTCGTCAAGTCCTTCCACGAATTTCGCCATTCGCTTTGTGGGGAAAGGATAGGGAGTGCCCACCTGAATAAGACGATACGCAGGCAAAGTATCAATAACAGAGTCGCTCGAATCAAGCAATTCTCCTCGTGCCGCCTGATCGGACAGCTGACGAAGAGCTTCACGAGTGTAGGCATACGAAATACCACCCGCAACAATACCAAGACGAGGATTACTTTGTGTTTCTGTGATGGGGTTAAAACGGGAGAGAGGGCCTTCAGCATATTCGTCAGCTATACAAACCAGACGTTTATTTATTTCCTCGTGTGCCTCATAGGCACGTTTAGGGAAAATAACCCAGCGAGGATCCCGCTTAAATCCCTCAGGCTGCAAAGCCACCGTATGATCTGCAACCTCCACAAAGGTAGAGGCATGGCAAATGCGTGTCGTAGGACGCATGATAACAGGCGTTTTGTACTGCTCGGAAAGCTCGTAGGCTGCCTCCATCATTTCGCAACCCTGTTCAGGGGTTGCAGGGTCAAACACGGGAACCTTAGCAAATGCAGCAAAACGACGCGTGTCTTGCTCGGTCTGAGAAGAAATAGGACCAGGATCATCAGCCACATAAAGAACCATGCCGCCCTTTACGCCCACGTAGTTAAGTGACATCAAAGCGTCACTAGCAACATTGAGGCCGACCTGCTTGCAGGTAAACAAAGTACGAGCTCCCGCATACGATGCACCCGCTAAAAGCTCCAGAGCTGCTTTTTCGTTGGTTGACCATTCAACATGAACGCCTTCGGCTGTACCTGCCGCATGAGCTTGCGCAACCGTTTCAATAACTTCCGAAGAGGGAGTTCCGGGGTATCCTGCGCATACACGCACCCCTGCCTCAAGCGCCGCATGAGCAAACGCTTGATTGCCCGTAAGAAATTCTTTAGCCATACCTCTGTGCCTTTTATGCTTGATGGTTTTATGCCTGGAGTCTCGTTTGTACCTGAGCTCTGTTTATGCTTGAGCCATATCTGCTTTCAGTTTTTCAATTTTTGCACGAGCCTCTTCATCGCCAGTGCCCAAAATCTGAACTGCCAGAATTGCGGCATTCTTTGCCCCATTAATGGCAACAGTAGCCACAGGTACACCACTGGGCATCTGCACCATAGAAAGCAGCGAATCAAGTCCGCCCAAATCGCTTGTCTTCATAGGCACTGCAATAACGGGAAGCGGTGTATAGGCAGCAACCACGCCGCCAAGATGTGCTGCCTTACCTGCTGCGGCAATAATGACTCGAATACCGCGATCAACAGCGCTTGAAGCCCATTCATGTACGACCGCTGGCTTACGGTGAGCACTAGCAATCTTTACCTCATAAGGAATGCCCATCTCGTCGAGTTGCTTTGTGCAAGCCTCCATCGTAGGCATGTCGGATTCGGAACCCATAATAATACCTACAAGAGGTGTCTTATCAGTAGTCATATCTCATCCTTACTAGTATTTATTCCTTTGGTTATTTTCGCATTGTATCACCAAGACAAATCACAACGTCAGTTGCTCGATAGCACAAGAAAGTTCCGCGACCGTATCCACCAAACGCGTAGGGTTTTCTGCCTTAAGCACCTCTTTGCCAAAAAAGCCGCCCCACGTTACCCCAATACAAGGAATATGTGCAGCATGAGCAGCCTGAATATCAAAAGGACTATCCCCTATGTAGATGCAGCGCTCAAGCGATACCTCCAGATCTTTTGCTGCCTGAATGAGAGGATCAGGATCCGGCTTGTGGCCAGCGCTGCTTTCCATACCGTTAACACGCACAAAGAGATCGTAGAGCCCAAACTCTTTAAGGCTGGTGGTTGCAAGCGCCTCTCGCTTTGAAGTCACCACCGCTACGGTATAGCCCTTTTCGTTAAGGGTACAAACTAGCTCTTTGATGCCAGCAAACGGAGCCGTTTTTTGGTTGAGATCTTTTTCGTTGCGTGAACGATAGACCACTAAAAGCTCCTGCGCCGTCTTTTCATCAGGGGCGAAGGTGCGCATTTGAGTAACAAGAGGTTGTCCAACCTCGGCGACCAATACCTCATCGGGAAGCGTTTTTTTGAGTACCGTCTGCGTCGCAAAACGCATGCTGTCTAAAATGGCATCGTGAGTATCAAGCACGGTGCCATCAAGATCAAAAAGCACCACATCGCGCTTGAGTTCTTTTTGATAATCGCTGCTCATGTAACTCCCTTACTAAAACGAAAAACGGCAGCAATAGTATCGCCACCGTTTGCTTTAACGACGAAAGGAAGATGCTTCCTATAAACCGAGCGCTTTCTTTAAAGAAGAAACGCGACGACGGGAAACAGGGATCTTTTCTTCCACCCCATCAAGGGTAAGCAAAAGCGTACCACCTGATTGAGGCTCAACTTCTTTAACCAACGCAAGGTTGACCAGGTAGCCTCGGTGAACACGGAAAAATCCGTGACCATCGAGAGTCTTTTCTAAATGAGCCAAACTTACCGTGGAGAAGAAACGATCAGTTCCCGTTTGCAAATAAGCATAGTCATCACGAGCCATGACATAACGAATATCATCGATGTTGATGAGAATTTTCTTGCCGCCTTTTTCCACTGGAATGCGCTCAGCCTTTTGTGCCTTTGCGTGCAAAACCACATGTTCACGAACACGAGCGAGAGCCTGAGCAAGACGCTCAGTTTCAACAGGCTTTACCAAATAGTCAATGGCATTAACCTTAAAAGCATCGAGTGCAAATTCGCTATAAGCGGTAACAAACACAACTGCAGGAGGATATTTCAAATGCTGGAGTGCCTCTGCTAGCTGAATACCCGTAGCTTCGGGCATGTTGATGTCAAGAAACATCACATCGCAGGGATATTCCTTTAACTTTTCAATTGCTTCACGGACACTAGCAGCTTCAGCTACTACCTCGGTTTGATTAAGTTCGCCCAGCAAAAAACGCAGTTCGGAACGCGCAGGTGCTTCGTCGTCGACAATGATCGCCTTCAGCAACATAGCCTCCTCGTCTCAAAATTAAGAATCAGTCGTTATTATAGACTACTTCTTATCCTTGAGGGTATTTTTATTATGTTTAGATAGAGTTACTGCCTGTAAGCACACCTTGGCCAACACGTTTTTATACGTGTGCGCAATCGTAAAGATACAGGGTTACCTTCGTACCAACGCCAAGTTCACTTTCAATTTTCATGTAAGCTTCCTCACCGTAATAGCCCCGTAAACGATCATTAATATTCTTTACTGCAATGCCCAAGCCTGTCTGTGACTGAGGATTCATGATGGTGCGTACTGCTTCTTCACTCATGCCAATACCGTCATCGGACACATGAAGATACACATCGTCGCCATCCATTTCGCCAGTAATACGAATGGTTAATTTGCCTTCTGCAGGCATTGCATGCTTGACCGAATTTTCAACAAGGGGTTGCACCATAAACGCAGGAACCGACATTGCCTGAATTTCTTCATCCACATTAACCTCAACCGCCAGGCGATCTTCACCAAAACGGGCCTGCTCCAATGAGAGATATCGAACGGTCTGCTCAATTTCACGGGAAAGAGGAATAAGATCGGAACTGTTTTCGAGCGTTTGGCGATAAAATACGGCAAACTCTCGCAGCATGATACGTGCCTTATCGGGATCGGTACGCACCAATGAAGCCATGGTGTTGATGATATTAAACAGAAAATGAGGATTGATCTGGCTTTGCAGAGCTTTCAATTCCATGCTGGTCGCAAGCTTCTTTTGTTCCTCAAGTTCCATTGCCGCTATCTGGGTGGAAAGAAGCTGACCGAATCCTTCAGCAATGGAAATTTGTGTTTCAGTAATGCGAGAAGACTTAGGATAGTAAAACTTCAATGTTCCCTGAATGGTTTTGCCTACCTTAAGCGGAACGATAATACCTGCCTGAATGTTACGCACAGGCACCGGAAAACCTGCTTCAGCCTGCGTTTTGAACACGCGGGTCTTCCCGTCTTGAATGGTACGCTTGGTGCCTTCTGTATGGATACTACCCCCAGCACGGCCCAGTTCCTCAGAACCAGCACCATGATAGCCAAGGACTACTTCCCTGTCGGTAATAGCGACTGCCGAAGCGGAAATGGAAGGCAGCAAGACCTCGCACACTCGCTGGGCGCTTTCTTCATTGAAGCCACCTTGCATAGCTGCCAAGGTATCACTTGCCAAATGAAGCACTGAGTCGGATTGGCTTGCGCGAATACGATCAGGATCAAGCATGAGCGCGATAGTAATAAGCAAAAAGATCGTAAAGAGCGCACCTGAAACAACCAAAACGGTGTAGTTGTTTGCGCCACTAAACATCGCCCATCCTAAAACGCAACCGCAGATGAGAGCGAGACACAGGAAAAGAATTTCCAAAAAGATATATAAATTATGACGAAACATAATGAATCCTTTGTTTATGCGAACAATGGTAACAGTTCATTGAACAGCAAAACCACTGCGGAAAGCAAGAGAAATGCGCCAAAAACAAAGCGGAGTTTACGTTCTGGTACTTTTCGGATAAGGCTCGCACCAATAACCGCACCGGGGATGCTACCTATGGCCATGGCAATACCAGCAACGTAGTCGATATGCCCCAGCATTCCTTGTTCAATAACACCAGGAATAGCAAGAATGGTAACGGCAATAAGAGAAGTTCCTGACGCTTTGCGCATCATGATGCCCAGCACAGAAATGAACAGCGGAACCATGATAAAACCGCCGCCCACGCCCACATAACCTGATGCAAGGCCTGCACCAAGTCCGATAAGCAAACACTGCACTACCTTTTTAGCGGTAAGGACAAACGGCTCTTCCAGGGCAGCTGTTGCGGTGGTTTTGCCTTGCGTGGTTTTGCCTTGTGCAGCTTGCTCCTGCGCTGACTGTTCGCCCTGCGCTGTCTGCGTCGTTGTCTGGCTATTATTTCGTGCAGCCTGGGTAGCTTCTTGTGCAGCTTGGGCAGCTTTTTCCGCCTCTTTTTCCAGGCTCTTGCCCGTTACTGCCGATTCACCCTGAGGAGCAATTTTTGGCATACGAAGAGCTTTACGAAACATCGAAAATGCCGAATACCCAATAATTGCTGCCGCAGCAAGCATGATGGCCCAAGAAGGAGAAAGCGAAGCAAGATATACCCCCAAAGGACTTGTACAAGCACCACCTAAGCCACACAGCAGACCAATTTTAGGAATGCAGGTTTTGTTCTTAAGATGGGTTATCAACCCAGCCAACGAAGTGGGGATGATGGTAAATAGAGACGTTGCTGTTGAAGAAATGGCGCTCATGCCAAAGCCCAAACGAAAGATGGGAACCATGAGCGTACCGCCACCGATACCCAGCAGTCCTGAAAAGATACCAATAACCAAGCCAATAAAGGCCGCGATGATAAATGTTTCCATATATGCTATGCCACGCTATTCTTCGTCACTCAAATTCAAATGGATTTCACTCGTCATACCGGGATCAACATTTACCTGCGCAACTTCTGTTGTGAATTCTTCGGTTTGCGACAGATCAGTTGAATTCGCTGCGGCGATTACAATATCTTCCCCTGCTTGACGCGCAAGGGCGGCATGAACCAATGCCTGACGAAGGCCAGCATCACTTTCCATGCGCATCATGATGTCGCCCCAGGTGTATTGGAACTCAAAATACTTCATGCAATTTGCTTGTGCGTAGTCAGTTGCTTCCCTTGTCGCAGCGTGCGCCCCTTCTCGATACGCCTTTTTATCGGGACGAACCAGCGAGCGTAAAAAGGCCGTACGCTTGATACGCTTCGTTATGCCTGGCTCAAGAAATGGCCCGGGATAGGGCATCAGCGAAGAAGGCTTTATTTGGAGCAAGTCAATCTGGGCTCGACTAAATTCGATTTTGGAATATTCATAGATCCAGCGGAAAATATCGCGATAGAAACGATGACCTTCGTTTCTATCTTTTGGTGGCAAATGAGTCAGCGACCACTGATTATCAAACCAAATATCCGAACCATACATGCGCAAACTCAACAGATAGTCCAGATCTTCACCGCGCATAATCCAAGGGTCAAAACTGAGACGACGATATGTTTCGCGGTGAAGCGCCAAGCATCCTCCGCAAACATGATTGGAACGCGACAGACGCGGTCCTGCCATGGCTTTCGTTATCCAGTTATTAAACGCACGTCCCTGCTGCCAGAAATGGTTGTACCAACGGTTTTGGCTTTTTGAATAGTAGGTACCCTCATCGTTAAAGTAAAAGCCCGACTTCGCCAAAATAGGAATACCCTTTTTGGTAAGCTTGCCTAGTCCATACATGGCCTTTTCGAGGAATTCCTCATCGTCGATAACCTCATCGTCATCAAGGAATACCACCGAATCAAATCCGAGAACCTGCGCAACAACTAAACCAAGATTGCGAATAGCAGAATATCCCGTAAGACCAATGCAGTCTCTTTGGTTGCCATAGCCAAGTTGCTCAAAACGCTGCTGGATAATGCTTTCTTCCTCTTGAGCAATGATAAGAATATGCATGTGGGGAAACTTATCAGCAATACCCTTTACCTTTGCAGCAGCTTCTTTTTCCACGCCGCCTTCAACAGCAACCAGGATAATTACCTGACCAAGCCCCTTTACTTTTTCAAGCGATGCAAGGCAACGCTCAAGGGTGCCTTTCGAATTCAAGGGTGTGGGGTGATCGTACAAGCTGGAAGGCGTTCCGCGCTTTTTCATAGGCGAGGTATAAAAAGCAGGAATAATAACTGCTGGATTCATAGCATCCCCTTAGCAATACGTTTAAGAACATCGTCTCGGATGTAATGCATCTTCAACCGATCAAGTCCTTTTTTAAAGATCAACCACTCGAAGGGTCAATACCTAGGTTTCTTTAGTTCCAGGCTTCATTGTACCCCATGGACAAGTTTCAGCCGAAATCCCCTTAACGCCTGCGCCTTGGGTGGCCGCGACGCGTTTTGATACGCTGCGCTTCTTCGCGGCGAGCCTTAACCTGCTCGCTCTCTTCACGCAGGCGCACATACGACTCCAAACGATCAGGAGAAAGAATGCCTTGTTCTACGGCTTTTTTCACTGCACAACCTGGTTCGTTAGTGTGCGTACAATCCCTAAAGCGGCAAGACTGAGCCAGCTTTTCGATATCGGAAAACGTTGCTCCAATACCCTCATCGGCATCCCAGAGCCCCAGCCCTCGCACACCAGGCATATCAATAACACTTCCCCCTCCGGGAAGCTCTATGATTTCACGTGAAACAGTGGTGTGTCTGCCTTTGCCATCCTGACGTACCGGCGTGGTGGACTGAACCTCATGCCCTACTAACATGTTAACCAAGCTTGATTTTCCCACCCCAGAACGCCCAAGCAGCACCGCCATTTTGTTGTCTTTGGCAATCAGGTCCGCAAGCTCTGCGATGCTTTGAGGGTCTTTTTCAGAAACAACCAAAACCTGATCGTCCCCAATAAAACCATCGATGCGCGAGCGCATAGCTTCCACTTCTTCGGGACTTGCCACCAAATCTGCTTTGGTGAGAACAACGGCAACCTCCACCCCTGTTTCATGGGCAAGCACCAGCTCGCGCTCAAGGCGCCTGACGTTTACCTCTTCAAGGGGCTGAGCCACCAAGACCAAATCAAAGTTTGCTGCAAGTGTTTGGGGAAGAGCACGTTCGGTTGGGTCTTTTCGCACGAAACATGAAGTGCGCGGAAGCGTTTTTTCGATAATGCCTTTGTCATGCCCTTCAGGAAGAAGCACTTCGACAAAATCTCCGATTACCGCACGCTGATCGCTTCCCTTTACCAGGGAAATAGCATGCTCGCAGCGCACTTCTTCACCAGATTCAAGGCGAACCAAAGGAAAACCTCTATCAAGCTTTACTACTCTGCCCACCTGTTTCTGCGTGAATTCTTCGGCCACGATTACAGCATCCTTTCGCGCTTAATGTAGTACGCAATCATCAAGATGGCACCAAGTATACAAGCAGCTACCGCGACGCCTAAAATTCTCATATTGACAGCCGGCTGCTGTTCATAACCCTCTTGAAGGGCCGACACCTCTTCGGCATGAATATCTGACATACCTTGATGCTCAGCGCACTCCAAATGATAGATTCCTCGAACCTGAAGCTGCGTACCAACCTGACCATATTGTCCATAGGTGTCAATAATCGAAGATTGGTCCTTTGTCATAAAAACAGCAACAACGCTTGGTGTCGTAGCATTGTCCTGCAAAGTAATCCAGCACGTGCCTGACTCAAATTCGTCGTTGACGCGATCGCCTACTACCTCACCTTTAACTAACACGGTTTGCCCCTCGTAGTAAGAGTCGGCTTGCGCCAGATCGGCAATAGAGGTTTCGTATAAAAACGAACTGTCGGAGAGCTGATTGACGTAGATTTTGTTGTTTAGGTCTTCACTTTCATCTTGGCTTTGCTCGGTAGACTGACCCTCATCCTGTGCGGTATTTTGATTAGCATCAGAAGATGATTGGGCGTTTTGCGGATCATCACCCCACGCCAAAAGCGGCGTTAAGCTTACACAACATACAAGAAGTACGCCTACCAACAGACAAACAAGAGCTCTGGCCCAAGACGTTTTTTTGGTTTGGCGAAATTGAGGTGCTTTGAGGGAATATCGCATGGCTAGTCCCTCAGCTTTCGTTTCGCAAGAGCACTTAAAGAAACAACCACCTTAACGATAAGAGCAATCAAGGTAATAAATTCAAGACGCCCTGCCCACATTTCCAAAATATAGACACCCTCCAAAACCGGAGGCATACCATGAACAATAATACCCGAGCTTAATCCGCCGTTTGAAGCCATCGCAACCGATTCAAAAATAGAATCAAGCGCATCATAGCCATGGGCAATACCCACAAGTGAACCCAACAAGTAGGTGAACACGAACAGGGCCGAAACGGTAAGCGCTGCTTTTGCCACCTCGGTAGTCAGTACTTTTTTACCCAAGTGGAAATAGCGAACCGAAACGCGCGCCGTTCCCGGAGAGAGTGTTTCTTTGATCGTTGACACCATCGATTTTGCGATCAAGCCCAAGCGAGAGAACTTCATACCACCGGCCGTACTTCCGCTCGAACCGCCAACTGCCATCAAAATAGCAACAACCAAAAAGGCGCCCGATGAGAAGACGGTTGTCATCTGGTTGTTGGTTACCGTTTGAAAACCAGTCGTCGTTGAGGCAGACACCACCATGAATACTCCACGACGTAGAAGGGCCATAATGTCAGAAAAACCGCCCGAAGCGCACAGGGAAAGCATCAAAACCACGGTGGCAACAAGCATCCATACCACGCCCGTGCGAATTTCGTAATCCTTAAAAAAGGACATGGTTTCGCCTTGGCGTATTTTGACAAACAGCGCAAAATTAACCGCACCCAAAAGCATAAGAAGGATACATACCACTTCAAAAGCAAACGAGTGGTAGTACATAACTGACTGAGAGGTAGGCGAAAAGCCTGCAGTGGTAAAGCCCGAAACAGCCATCCAAAGAGCATTAAGAAGAGCACGGAGCGGTTCGAATCCGCCCAGCAAACAAAGAACAAATAATACTACTGTTGCAGCGCCGATAACACCTAAGGCAATTTGGCTAATAAGGCGCACGGTATTAATAATGTTGGGCAGCACGTGTTCGCTTCGCCCTTCAGAAGAATAAAGTCCCGATGTGGACTTACCAAAGATACCTAAGGTAAGGGCAACAACAATAAGACCTAAACCACCAATAAGATGCATGGTAAAGCGCCACATATTATCAGCATAAGAAATATGCTCTAGGTCAATAACAAGAGAAGCGCCAGTGGTGGTCAACCCTGAGGTGGCCTCAAAAAGAGCATCCAAATATGAGCCATAATGTCCCGATAGTGCCAAGGGTACCGCTGCCACAAACGCCAACACGATCCACGATAGACCGGTTACTGCAAGAGCTTGCTGGTGGGTAAGACGTCCTGGCTGAATACGCATGAAACGCAGGGCAGATCCCACAATAAGAGACACGCCGATAGCCAACAAATACCGGCAGGCAGGCTCCCATTCCTGGCAGATAAGTGCCACCACCAAAGGAACCGCCATTGCGATGGTGAAAAACGATATAAGTACCCCAAGATAATGACCAATTACTCGTACGTCATACCAGGTAAATCGTTGCCACATACGTTTGCCACCTACCCAAACACAAACAGGAATCGGATGGCAATAGTGATCAAATACAACACGATAAGAAAGGAAACCATACTTGTAAGTACGGCACAAAACCCAAGCACGGGAACAAGAAAGCGCTCTTTCTTTTCAATCCTTACCATATTTCGTTCGATCTTTTTCATGGGGGCTATTCTAATACAACAACGAAAAAGAGGGGCATTTACACAAAAGTGGCGGCATAGCAGGGACGCTCGCCCATACTACACCGCCACTTATCATAGGGAATTTACTTCTTAATTAGTTTTGATCACCGAAGTTCATTCCCCGTAAAACATCATTGGCTTGCTTTACCACATCGTCAGCATCGCTGCTATCGGTTGCGGGATCTTCATATTCGCCACCCTCAAGCGCGCTACCTTCGCTGCCCTGCAAACGAGAACGGTTTTCCACGGTCGCGCAATAGTTGCCATCAGAATCCAAATCAATGGTTACCTTAGCGCCATCGCTTATATGGCCATCAATGATTTCAGTTGCAACACGGTCGGTTACCTCACGCTGAATCAAACGACGCAGCGGACGAGCGCCATAGACCGGATCGTAACCGTCAATAGCCAAACGTTCACGAGCCGCAGGGCTAACTTCAAGTTCTATACGACGATCTGCCAAACGATCACGTACTCCATTCAATTGCAAATCAACAATAGGCTCCATCGCAGCGATCGAAAGCGTATTGAAGGTAATAACCTCATCAATACGATTCAAGAACTCAGGACGAAACGTCGTGCTCAGAGCTTCGTTGATCTTCATCTGCATTTCAGCCAAGCGCTTTGCGGCCGTTGCCATGTCGGACTTCATCATATCTTCCATCATGCTGCCCATAGACGATTCCTCGTTTTGGTTTGCATATTCACGAATGGACTGCGAACCAACGTTGGAGGTCATGATAATGATGGCGTTTTTGAAGCTTACTACACGACCCTGTCCATCGGTAAGACGACCGTCATCAAGCACCTGCAGCAAAATATTGAACACATCCTGATGAGCTTTTTCAATCTCGTCAAGCAGAACAACGCAGTAAGGCCTACGACGAACCGCCTCGGTTAACTGACCGCCCTCGTCATAGCCAACATATCCCGGAGGAGCACCGACCAAACGAGAAACGGAGTGCTTTTCCATGTACTCAGACATATCGATTCGAACCATAGCTTTTTCGCTATCGAACAGATATTCTGCCAAAGCCTTTGCCAGTTCCGTTTTACCAACACCGGTAGGTCCTAAGAACAAGAAGCTACCAATAGGACGGTTCGGGTCAGACAAACCAGCACGGTTACGACGAATAGCGCCAGCTACCGCAGAAACGGCTTGATCCTGTCCGATTACGCGCTCATGAAGCTTCGACTCCAAATCGGCAAGCTTTGCCATTTCACCCTGCATCATCTTGGTAACAGGAATGCCAGTCCATGCAGAAACAACCTCGGCAATTTCTTCCTCGCCTACTTCCTCTTTTAGGATTGCGCCATCTTGCTGACGGTTTTCCAGAAGAGCCTCTGCATCTGCCAACTGTGCCTGCAAAGAAGGAATTGTGCCATAGCGCAGCTCGGAAGCACGGGCCAAATCGCCTTCACGGGTTGCTCGCTCTTCATCTAACTGCGCTGCCTCAATATCAGCCTTTAGATTCTGAACGCCAACGATAACGTCCTTCTCGTTTTTCCACATGGCCTTTTGCTTATCAAGAGCTTCCTGCGCGGCAGAAATTTCTTTGCGCAAAGCCTCCAGACGTTCACGGCTTGGCTCGTCGGTTTCCTTCATTAACGCTTGCTCTTCGATTTGCATCTGAGTGAGTTTGCGCTCTGCAATATCAACCTCTTCAGGCATGCTGTCAATCTCGATACGCAAACGACTTGCCGCCTCGTCCATCAGGTCAATAGCCTTATCAGGCAAGAAACGATCTGAAATATAGCGGTTCGAAAGTTCTGCTGCAGCAACCAATGCCGAATCCTTGATGCGCACACCATGATGAATTTCGTACTTTTCTTTCAAGCCACGAAGAATTGCAATGGTATCCTCCACACTTGGCTCGCTTACCAGCACAGGCTGGAAACGACGCTCAAGGGCTGCATCCTTTTCGATGTACTTACGATATTCATCAAGGGTAGTAGCACCAATAGCATGAAGTTCGCCACGTGCCAAAGCAGGCTTGAGCATGTTGCCCGCATCCATGGAGCTATCGCCTGTGGAGCCAGCACCAACAATCGTGTGAAGCTCGTCGATAAACAAGATAATCTGTCCGTCAGATTGCTTTACTTCGCGCAATACTGCCTTGAGACGATCTTCAAATTCACCACGATACTTAGCACCCGCCAACATTGCAGGCAAGTCGAGTGCAATCAGTTCACGATCTTTCAAGCTTGAAGGTACATCGCCTGCAACGATACGCTGCGCAAGGCCTTCAACAATTGCCGTTTTGCCCGTACCAGGCTCACCAATAAGAACAGGATTGTTCTTCGTACGGCGGGACAAAACCTGAATGGTACGGCGAATTTCTTCTGAACGACCAATAACAGGATCCAGCTTTCCTTCGCGTGCTGCCTGAGTCAAGTTATTGCCATACTGTTCCAGCACTTCAAATTCAGGCTTGCTTGTCGCATCTGTTACGCGGGTATCCCCACGAAGCTCTTCGTAGGCTTCCTCGATATTTTTACGCGTGATCCCCTGATCGTTAAGAATGCGACCAGCGGTACCGTTATCTTCGGCAAGAGCAATAAGCAGATGCTCTGTTGTTGCGTAAGAATCGCCCAGTTTTTCTGCAATCTTTACCGCCTTATCGATAAGCGATACAAACTGCGGAGAAGGAGCGGTGATGCCCATGCCCATAAAGCCATTTCCACTGACTTTAGGCATGCGGTCTTCCTCTTCCTTTACGCGTGCCTGAAGCACTGCGGGGTCAGCACCAATACGGGTAATAATGGCATTCATATTGTGCTCACCGGCAGACAAGATAGCGTCGAGCAAATGGATAGGCTCAACGGCACTGGCTTCCCTCTCGCCTGCAATACTCATTGCCGACTGAAAAGCCTCTTGTGCGGTAAGCGCTAACTTATCTAGTCTCATCTATACTCCCTTCACTTTCGCTTTTAGCAAAAGCTCAAGAACTTCCCTATCGTATTTCCTACTCTTTAATGGTCCCTACAGAAGACGACGCAACACGATTGCGTTGCTTTCGTTTACTAACGAATTGACGCTCTCCCGCGTTTCTAATTCATGTACCCTGTCAGCCAGACGACGCACCCGCTTATGAAGGGCATCGAGCTCTTCGTCGCGCTCGTCGAGTCGTCCCTTTAAGTCCAGGATACGAATTACTCCTGCAAGGTTTATTCCTTCATCAGTTAAGGCATTTATAAGCTGAAGGCGTTCGATATCTGCCTGAGAATACATACGGGTATTACCGCTTGTACGCTGAGGAGACACCAGGCCTTTCTGCTCGTAAATTCGCAGGGTTTGGGGGTGGACTCCCGCAAGTTCTGCTGCCACACTGATCATGTACAGCGGTCTGTTTTTGTCCTCCATTACCAAGCCCTCACTTTATCTGTCGTAGCTGCCTGAAATGCTTCCAGGGCTTCTTTTTGTTTTGCATTTAAGGTTTTAGGAACTTCAACCACGACGGTAAGAAGCAAATCCCCAAAACCGCTTGCATTCTTTCCTAAACGAGGGGCGCCTTTGCCCTTCACTTTAAGAACGGTGCCGCTCTGACAACCAGCGGGAACTTTAATGCTTACTTTTGTTCCATCAGGAGCGGGTATTACCACTTTGGTTCCCAACGCTGCTTCTGCAAACGTAATAGGCACATTCATTAAGACGTTTGCCTTGTCGCGCGTGTAAAGCGGGTGATCAGCAATATGAATAGTCACTAGCAAGTCTCCCGCGGGTCCTCCCTGAATACCAGGAGCGCCCTTACCCCGCAAACGAACACGACCGCCTTCTACTGCACCGGCAGGAATCTTGATGGTAAGCGTTTCCTTTTCGCTGCTTCCTGCCTTACCAATACGAACTTTCTTCTCGCATCCTTTAAATGCCTCATCAAAGGTAACGGTCATACTTACCTTTTTGTCAGCACCTTTTTGGGGACGAGGCTGAGCCTGATAGGAATGGGGCTGACCCCCAAAATTCCATTCAGTACCGAAGGCTCCCTCACCGTTGCGGATGCTCTCCAAGATATCCGCCCAGCTACCAAAGCCTGCAAACCCTGAACCCCCGAAAGGATTTCCTCCTTGACCCTGCCAAGTGCCGCCGCCAAAGGGAATTTGGTTCTCGTTTGCTGTGCCGTACTGGTCGTAAAGCTTGCGCTTTTTATCATCAGAAAGAACTTCGTAGGCTTCGTTTATCTCCTTAAACTTTGCCTCGTCACCACCTGCATCGGGGTGGTATTTACGCGCTAATTTACGAAATGCTTTCTTGATCGTGTCTGCATCTGCGTCGCGTGGAACGCCTAGCGTCTTGTAATAGTCAGGAGTTTGAGCCATTCGTCCCACCTCTCATATTCTCTACAACAAGGGCGGACAATATTCTCGCCCGCCCTTGTACTTACCTTTACTCATTACAACTTGTTGTTAGTCGATACGTTCAAACCTTTTTGGTGTCGAATCCGTCGAAGTCGTATTCGAAGCATCCTTTAGTGGATTCTTCTACGATTCTGTTTTCGTATCCGAATCCTTTGATTCGTTGTCTTCGGTTTCACGCTTAGGACCACCTTGGGTAACCGTTACCATCGCGGAACGAATTACCTTGTTACCCATGCGATAGCCCTTCTGGTAGACATCTGCCACCGTTTCGTCGGGAACCGACGGGTCGTCGACGGTAGCCACCGCAAGTGCCTCAAGAGCATTAAAGGCTTCGCCTTTGGGGTCGATCATTTCTACCCCTTGCTTGCTCAGTACTTCCAGCATCTTGGTATGTACTGCCTGGACACCTCCAAGAAGGCCTGTCTCACCGTTTTTCTCGGCGTAATCAATGCTTCGTTCGAAGTCGTCGATTACCGGAATAAGGCTTTCAACAAGTTTTTCTGCAGCACGAGCTTTTTCTTCCTCGCGCTGTTCATTCATACGACGACGGTACGTATCCCATTCCGCATGAAGGCGAAGATACTTATCTTGCCAAGCCGCAGCTTCTTTTTTAGCAGCTTCCACAGGATCTGATGCTTCTTCTTGAGCGTCCTTATCTTCTGGTGCCTTTTCGGCTTCGGCTGCTTTGGTATCTTCCGATTCAGAGGCAGCAGTTTCAGCTGCCTCTGTTTCTTCTACAACCTGGTCTTCACGTACCTCGTCTTTTTCAGGCGCGGTCATGATTACTTATCCTTCTTCTCGTCGTCGTCAACTACCTCAAAGTCAGCTTCGATGGTGTCATCGTTGCCTGGCTGTTGAGCGCCCGCTGCACCTGCGCCAGCTGCGCCTGCAGCACCCGCTGCACCAGGCTGCTGAGCGTTCTGGCTATAAGCAACTTCAGCGAGCTTGTAGCTTGCCTGCTGCAATGCCTCCATAGCAGACTTAATTGCTTCAAGGTCGGTACCTTCAAGAGCAGTACGTGCCTGAGCAACTGCATCCTCTGCCTGCTTCTTGGAATCTGCAGGAACCTTATCACCTAGCTCATTTAAGGTTGTCTCTGTTGCGTTGATCAAAGAGTCGCAGTTGTTGCGTGTCTCAACTTCTTCTTTACGTAACTTGTCTTCCTCAGCGTGAGCCTCAGCGTCCTTAACCATACGATCTACTTCATCATCGGTCAGCGCAGTAGAACCAGAAATGGTGATCTGCTGCTGCTTGCCGGTACCCAGATCCTTAGCTGATACGTTTACGATGCCGTTGGCGTCGATATCGAAAGTAACCTCAATTTGAGGAACACCACGACGAGCAGCAGGGATACCAGTCAGCTGGAACTTGCCAAGCGTCTTGTTATCCTGAGCCATTTCGCGCTCGCCCTGGAGAACGTGAATCTCTACTGAGGTTTGGTTATCAGCTGCAGTGGAGTAAATCTCGGTCTTGCGGGTAGGAATGGTGGTGTTGCGCTCGATCATCTTGGTCATAACGCCGCCCATGGTTTCAACACCCAGAGACAAAGGCGTTACGTCAAGAAGAAGAATGCCTTCAACATCGCCTGCAAGAACGCCACCCTGAACAGCAGCACCCATTGCAACTACCTCGTCAGGATTTACTGACATGTTAGGCTGCTTGCCGGTCATATTCTTTACCAATTCCTGAACTGCTGGCATACGAGTTGAACCGCCAACCAGGATTACCTCATTAACGTCGCCCGTGGAAAGACCCGCGTCTTTCAGTGCCTGCTGTACAGGAGCCTTACAACGATCAAGCAGATCCTTGGTGATGCGTTCAAACTCTGCACGAGTTAAGGTGTAGTCCAAGTGAAGAGGACCAGCTGCGCCAGCGGAAATGAAGGGCAAGTTGATGTTGGTCTGAGAGGTGGAAGAAAGTTCCATCTTTGCCTTTTCAGCTGCATCCTTCAAGCGCTGCAAAGCCATCTTGTCCTGACGAAGATCGATGCCATTGTCTGCCTGGAACTTATCTGCCAACCAGTCAATAACACGCTGATCCCAGTCATCGCCGCCTAAGTGGTTATCGCCAGCGGTGGAACAAACCTCAAATACGCCGTCGCCCAATTCAAGGACAGAAACATCGAACGTACCGCCGCCAAGGTCGAATACCAAAACCTTTTCATCTTTGTTGGTACGATCGAGACCATAAGCAAGAGCAGCTGCGGTAGGTTCGTTGATAATACGAAGAACTTCAAGACCAGCAATCTTGCCTGCGTCCTTGGTTGCCTGACGCTGAGCGTCGTTGAAGTATGCAGGAACAGTAATTACTGCCTGGGTGATAGGCTCGCCTACACGCTTTTCAGCGTCTGCCTTAAGTTTCTGAAGAACCATTGCAGAAATCTCTTCAGGCATGTAGTCCTTGCCTTCAATGTCAACAACAGCGCGGCCACCATTACCATTCTTTACGGTGTAAGCAACAGTCTTTTGTTCCTCAGCAGTTTCAGCGTAAGAACGACCAATGAAACGCTTCACGGAAGCGATTGTGTTTTCAGGATTAGTTACTGCCTTGTTTTTTGCAGCCTTACCAACGGTGCGTTCACCATCTTTACCAAAACCTACAACGGAAGGAGTGGTACGGTCGCCTTCTGCGTTAACCAGAATTTCAGGTTCTGAACCCTCCATAACTG
>USIG01000013.1 GCA_900554685.1 uncultured Cryptobacterium sp. | reverse complement strand
ATTTGCGCGTCGACAATAATCATAATCACTGTCTTTTATGGTTCCCGCTGTAAGAGTTGCATCGTTGTAGTAATCTCGAGTGTTGTTTCTGGGAGGATTAATCATCGTCGTTTGGTATTCCATAGTTAAAGGATGATCTTTGGAAGGCTTTACCCACTGTCCATTTGCCTGTATACCAACACTGCCTTTAAAGGTCATGGTGTAGCCAGCATACTTATCTTCGGTAGTACTGGTTTTAGGAGTGATTTCGTAAAGAGATGGATCAAGAGCAACACCGTCAATAGTAGGTACGATGGCATTGATTTGATCCTGGGTAAAATACATATAGGAGATACCATTGCGCGAGGTATCTTCGTATACGTCGCCCTTTTCTAGTTCAGAAAAGATAGTAGTTTTCCATTGTGCCCAGTCGTCTGCTTGCTTTACAAATGTTTTCGACATGCTGGCAACGCGGGCACGTGAGGAAGTGCTTGAGGTGTGAGACCAATTCCATAAACCTGAAACGGAATTGGTGTACTTTTTGGCAGGGCCAACATAGCTATCCCAGTCGGTAATTTTTGACTTATACGTAATGACAAACCCACAGGTGCCAAATTGATCAGGGATCGTGTAGCTAAACGAAGTTGATCCTTGCTGAAGGGTAATAGAGTCCCTTCCTGCTACTGAACCATCCTGGTTGTAGAACACAACGGATGCCGTTCCGTCTTCAAAAATCTGATTAGGCCCAAGAGAATCGGTGATTGTTTGCCCCGCTGCATTTTTGGGTGATGAGAGCTTTCCTTGTTGATTACCTGTAATGCTCCAACTAATAGTTCCATCGTCGTTGATGGCGGGAGAACTTTTGGTAAGCCAATTTGTAATAAGGGAAAAGCTTATGCTTTGCTGGGTATAATCCAGATCGTTTGCGGCGAGGTTGTTAAAAGTTGTTCCCGAGCCGATCTTTACGGTATTTTCAATATAGCCATCTCCGCCCGATCCTGAAGTGGAAGAAAGGGGAGTGTTCCAAAACGATTCGTTCACCTTGGCATATGATTTAATGCTGATAACATCTCCAGGTCGTATTTCGGGAATGGTTGCGCCCCAGGAAATCAATCCGAACTGGGTAAAATTATCCCAGGTAATGTTTTCGCTTGAACCGTCGCTGTGGCGCACGGACATAGCAGTAATACCACAACCATCGAATCCTAAGGTGTTATTAACGCTTGAGAGAACATCACGGATAGGAACGTTGTATTCGGTATAGCGATTATCATCAGGTGTTCTAACGGTAATAATGAAGTTTTTCGTTTGTGTTTGATAATCGTAGGATTCGTTACTCTTTGACAGACTGATAGTGTTTTTAACTGTTGTTGAGTAATCATCGGTTACCGCAGGAACTGAATCGGCGCTTGCGCTTGCGGTGTTTTTAATGGTACGCGCTTCTGCGGCATCGGTGTCAGGGGTGGCTTCTTTAGCTGCTTTTACTGCGGCAGAAATTCCCTCTTTATTAATTTTGATCTTAAAGGTTACAGATGCACTTGTTCCGGCAGGCAGATTGCCAATATCCCAACCATTTATGCGATTTTGATCATCTGTTAAGGCAACGCAACGTTCTGTAATATCTTCGCCATCGATTGAAGCTTTTACCAATTTCATAGAGGAAAGATCAACTTTGTTTTGGCTTTCTTCGTCAAATACATCCACTACCTTTACATGAGTGAGCATATGAGTGTTGTCTTCGCTTGCACTTACGTTAAGGGTGTAGGTTAGATTATCTTCTGAATCAATTTCGGCTGATCCAAAGCGGCCTTGGTTTGTAGTGATGGTAGTACCTGTTTTCTCGATAGAGAGATTTCGTACGATTTCCAGCTTGGAAAAACGGCTGCCAATAGTGATACTGCCAAACGTCAAGGCGAAATCGAACGCATCTTCAGGTTTAGATGAGGTGTCGAAGGTACCAGAAAACTTAATTGACGACGTTAAAATTTTGCCGCTTTTCTCAACCAGATACCCGTCATCATAGGTAAGAGTCAGCTTTCCATTTTCGATCGTATAATTTCTACTCCGTCATGTTGGCTGTCCCAATCGGCGCTCGCGTCGCGCAAACGGCCAGTCATAGTGTTATTAGGGCGCAGAATGTCAGGAAAATCGCACGTTAGGGTATCTCCTGGCACGAGAGGATATTCGTTGGTTGCCTCTGCGAGAGCTTTTACATCTAGCGTTATGATGCCAACATACGTGGCGCTTCGCGAAAGACCATTGGGAAAATCTTTGTTGATATCAATATGTTCTCCATTAGAGAGGTCGTATGACTTGGTGATGTCTCCGCTCTCAATGCTGAACTTAAAGTTTTTAATGTAATTGTTCGCATTAAATTCTCGTGCTTGGCGCACGGGAACTTCTTCGTTTCCTTCTCCGGCATCAGGGGCGCCTGAAGTTGAATCGTTATCAGTGCTTGGTGCATTGTTCGAATTTAAGGGACCACTTTCGCTGGTATCTTCCGAAGGAAGAGGTGAGGAGCTATCGCGATCTGTGGCTTCTGTTCCTGATGCAGGCTCATCAGGACTAGATGGTGTCGATGAACCACCTTCGTTTGAAGGTGCGGTTGCAGAAGAAGAGTTTGTACCCTCACTATTCAACGGTGCAGATTCGCTGTTTGTGGGATTTGTCTCTCGTGCAGGTGATGGCTCGGTGCCATTATGCGTGGAGTCTTCAGTATTTTGTGCATAAGCATTGGTTGGATGTATGGTTAATGCGCTGAGCGCAATACTGGGAGTGCTTGTAAAAATAAGACAAAAGATAAGTACTCCTACAAGCACATGTTTTGCTCTTTCTTTGAGTGACATAGTAGCTCCCTTTGCTTGACAATACGGTTATGAGATAAGGGTGATTTGCTTGCATCGTATCGAAAGGCTAGTGACAGAACCGTTCCTCAAAAGAGCTGTTGAACTAAACAGTTTTAAGGGCGGATTATGTAACGTGTTGGTTAGATTCGCCTCAGAAAAGCACCAGATAAAACCGTTATGGGTGCAAGGGTTTCCGGTTTCGCGATGAGGGGTAGTCAGATTGTTATGAATCTGTCACGCTCGAGGAACCTCTACGGAACAGAGCCGATTTATACTCAAAAAAATTGGTACTAAATTAAATTCATTTTAATCTCGCGCAGATGGGAATTACTGAAAGCCTTGTTTACACAAGCGCTCTTTTCGCTTCCGCCTAGATTCAAGATGTATGGAGAGGAAGCACAAGAAAATGCAGGATTCTCAAACACCTGAGGTTCGTATCTTTATTCGTACTTTTGGCTACTTTGACGTCTTTGTTAATGGTTCACCTATTTTGTTCAGAAGTGAAAAGGCAAAGGAGCTGCTTGCCTTGCTGGTGGATAGGAGAGGCGGCTATGTGAGTTCATCTGAGGCTATTTCTATCCTGTGGGAAAACGAACCGCTTTCAAATCAGACACGATCACGTTATCGAAAAGTTGCTATGCGCCTAAAAGATACTCTGGAACTTTTCGGTGCAGGCGAAATAGTAGAATCGGTCCAGGGTAAACGACGTCTCGTGGCTGATGCTGTTGAGTGTGATTTATTTGAGTATCTCGCAAATAAGAATAATGCCTCCTATCATTTTCTTGGAAGCTATTTGCGCAACTATAGTTGGGGCGAGATAACGCTTTCTGAACTTTTGTACTTGTCGCAACAATAGTTCCCACAGCACTATTACGGCAGCATTAGCTATTGCAACGATGGTCGTTGTGACACTATATCGAGATTAGTCGCTACGACAAACTCGCGGTATAATGCCAGTTCTTTGGTAGGAGAGAAGCAGCTTTTTGAAAAACTTTTGCGATCAGTTAGAAAAGGACTAACGTACGTGTCGGACCATAATAATACTTTTATTCATACACTTTTTGCGTCTCAACAACGATCGTTTTTTATAAAGGCGGGCTTACTTTTTTGCGCTCTGCTTGTGATTTCGTACGCCATTCCGCAGGTTCCCGGAGTGGTAGTAGCGGTGTTTTGGGTGCTTGTTACGGCGCTTTCTGCTATAGGGTTTACGTATTTTTATGTGGTAAGAAAAACTGAAAAGCAAATTGCAAAATTTCGCGAGGGTGGAAAGCTTGCAGACTTCAACAATGGAAGAAAACTATGCCTATTTGTTGCCTTTGTTGTTTCTGCTGTTTTTTCGACAAGCTTGTTATTGAACAGTGCCAAATGGGAACTTCACTCCTGGCTTTTACTTGTTTTTAGTATTCCGCTTTATTACTTCACTGCACAGAAAATATCCGTGCATGTAAACAGGGAATACAAACCTCTTTTCCAAGAAGCGGGGATAGTGAAGCTTACGTTTTGGATTGTGGTAGTTGTGCTTTGCGCACTTGCCTTACTGATAACTTTTCTTTTCCCTTCTGCCTCATATAGCAGTGTTTTAGATGCTTTGCATGCAGCAAAAGATCCCTTTGCACATTCTTCGTCTCCCTTGGTGGCTGATGCGGGGTATTTTGCTTTGGTATCAGAGCTGCTTGCTACCTATGGCATTCCCAAAACAGTACAGGTGGCTTTCGGTGAATTTCCTTTTGTCGTTACGATTGTAGGCAGCCTTCTTATCTATATTTCTATCTTTGTGGGTTTTGTAAGTCTTCTTAACGTTTGCTATATAACGCCTCGAGAGTTACGCAGGGTCTTTTCTCCTCTGTACACCGAAGCGCTTGAACAGGAAAAGCCGATACAGAAAAACTCTGTTGTGCTGAGCGTGGTTTTCTCGCTTGCTCTTGTGGTTGCTTTTATGGGAGTTGATGCGCATTTTAGTCAAGTAAAGCAAGAGAGGGGCTATACCTCGCTTGAAGCACTTACTTTGCGGGCTCTTGATGGGATTGCCTATATTGTTGATGGTGAAAATCTAAGCGAGCAATTTTCTGATCGGGTAATGCAAGGCTTGCAGTCTTATACTGATGAAGAGGAAAAGTGATAAGGAGGGCAAGATATGGCCTTAACCAAGAGTCTTGATAATGTTCGTGTTCTTACTCACAGTGCTATTCGCATTCAAGCTGATGACGGTACTGTTTTGTATGCAGATCCCTACGATTTAACCCAGCAGCCTCACGATGCTGATGTGGTGTTTATTACCCATGGGCACTACGATCATTTATCTTTTGAAGATTATGCACGTGTTGCGAAGCCCGAAACAGTAGTGGTTGCACCTGCTTCTTTGCGGGATGAAGTGGCTCATCTTGATGCAGCGAAAACAATTTTACTCTCGGCAGGTGAAACGGCAGAGGTTTGCGGTGTGAAAGTAAGCGCTGTTCCTGCCTATAATGTGCAGCCTGAGCGTCTTCAGTTTCACCCAAAGGAAAACAAATGGTTGGGGTACGTTCTTACTATTGATGGCACTACGTATTATATTTCGGGAGATACCGATCAAAACGAAGACAACGAGCAAGTTCATTGCGATGTAGCGCTTGTTCCTATTGGAGGAACTTTTACTATGGATGCTCATCAGGCAGCTGACTTTATTAACACCATTAAACCTCAGTTTGTTGTTCCGACTCATTATGGAACTGTTGCAGGCACAAAAGAAGATGTTGAGGTGTTTGAGCCATTGGTTGATGAGGGGATTACCGTTGTGCGTAAGATGGAGTGGCACTAAACAAAGTCTGGTTGGGATCAATTTTTTAAATGATACTGAATTAGTATCATAAATTTTATGAATCTGGTCTCTTTTATCTTCACAATGGCGTATAGTTATCGAAGAGCTCGAAGCTAGGGTGAAAAACCAAAAAGTTTGGCTTGCAAATCCTAACTTTTGAACATGTTAGTTACCCAACTTTTAAGGAGAAGACAATGAAATTTGTATGCCCAGTTTGCGGTTATGTAGAAGAATTCGATGGCGACGAATTGCCAGCAGATTTTAAGTGCCCACAGTGCGGTGTTTCTGGCGATCGCTTCATCAAGCAGTCAGATACTGAAATGTCTTGGGCTGCAGAGCACGTAGTAGGTGTTGGTAAGCTTCCTGAGGTTCCTGAGGACATCGTTAACGATCTTCGCGCAAACTTCGAAGGCGAATGCTCTGAGGTTGGTATGTATTTGGCTATGGCTCGTGTTGCTCATCGCGAGGGCTATCCTGAGATTGGTCTGTACTGGGAAAAGGCTGCTTATGAAGAGGCAGAACATGCTGCTAAGTTTGCAGAACTCTTGGGCGAGGTAGTAACCGATTCTACTAAGAAGAACCTTGAGATGCGTGTTGAGGCTGAAAATGGCGCAACCGCTGGTAAGACTGATCTTGCTAAGCGTGCTAAGGCAGCTAATTTGGATGCTATTCATGACACCGTTCACGAGATGGCTCGCGACGAAGCTCGTCATGGCAAGGCATTCGCTGGTCTTTTGAAGCGTTACTTCGGCTAAAACAATCACAAAGAATTGCTCTATAGATAAAATTGCCGTTAGTTCGTGCTTAAACGCTACTGTGGTTGGTTGATTATTGTAGAGCATATTGAGATGCACCCTTCGGGGTGCATCTTTTTTAGTGGGTTTAGCCTGGTGAGGATATGAATCGTTTAGGTAGATCGGAGCTAAGTACTAGCAACGCATTTTTCCTATAACCAGGTATTAATCCATCGGCTCATCAGCTAACGGGACAAAGAATATTTTGCTCAATTTTGGAATTTGCACTTTTGAGGGGTGTTTTTGGCGAGTAGAGCAAGAATTGCATAGGTTAGCGTTGAGAAAGCAGAAGAAAAGAACTAGATAAATGCTGATCGTTACAATAATTTCCCTGTTGATGACTTCTTTTCTTTTTCGATTCGCTTTTGTTTGTTAGGTATCTATGCAATTCTCTTTCTACTCGCCAAAATCTTGCTGAAAAGTGGAAATTTGCTAAAAAGCGGGAATTTGCTGTAATACCGATCTGGATCGGTTTGCACTGAGTTGAGCTGTACGCATCGTGGTGCTTTACCGTCTTGAACTGCGTCTATCGTAGTGCCCGCCCTGAACTGAGTCCATCGCGTTAATTTACTGCCTTGAACAGTGTCCATCGTGCTAGATGCTGTTGCTAAAGTACGTCGTCCTAAGTTGTAAGAAAACGGCCTGGATTCCAACGCGGTAGAAGCTCTCAAGAAAAAGCAGGATGAGTCGGGCTTGGTAGTGGCATCAGGATTTCTTGGAGACGAAAGTGCCGTAGGTGTTTTAGTGGCGCTGTCAGTCGTTATCATAGGTATGGGTGCATAGTTAGACCTTACGCTGACGCTGATACTGATTCTGGTGTGGACGCCGACATCGATACGGACACCGATGCCGATACTAGATTTGCTTTGTCTTGCTAATCCTTTGGGCTTCTTGCTTTCTTACACTTTGAGCGACTGAAAATAAGCCTTTTGCTCAGGGGATATCCTTCTGCTTTCGCGTGCTTTTTGAAGCGATTTATTATGGGTCCAGGCATCAAGGATCGTAGGGCGTTTTTCAAAGAAGGGCAGAGTAGCTTCGGGTTGCTTGATAAGAGCAAACGAGTAATACCACGCGCGCGCCATATTGATGTAGTATTCATCGCGCTTAATGTCGGCAATCAAAAAGAGATGTTGCGGGTCGAATGCGTCATCTAAAAACAAAGTCATCAATTCGACAACACCAAAGCGAACTATATATTCCGGTTCAGCATGTATCCATTCTTTAATTTTTGCTAGGGTAGCATCCAAATCCTTTTTGAGGGCAGGAATACGCATCAAATCGCAGGTTGCCCAGTTGTCTACATAGGGTAAAAAGGTATCGAGTAGTTCGAAGGCTTCTTGGGGTGTACGCGCAAGATATCCGATGAGCTCACCGTGGACATTGTTTTCTTCGTAATAAGTATGAGGAAGCTGCTTTATGAATGCGTGTGCTTTGTCGGGCTGATTTTTGGCAAAAGCTTTTGTGTAGGCACGAAGAGCGGGTGTACGAACTCCTAAGATAAGATTTGGATCAATTTGAGGGACAAGCTTTGCCTGAAAAGACTGATAGGTTGGATCCGCAAGAGCACTAAGTTCTTGAATAACTTCCTTTTCTAAGGAGGTGTTCATACCGTTCCTTTCGTGATTATCGCTTCGAGGCATAGGAGTGTTTTCTTCATATGGTTTCGATGCGGAAACGAAGGTAAAAGATTCTATGCCGTGATAGAGGCGCTTCCTATTGAGGAATCATACAACAGAGCAGTGCACTTTCTTTCAGTGCAGAATTTTATGCAAAAACATAGCAATCATAGCGAATGGATTTTCCCTTTAAGGAGTAACTCGGCTTTTTATTGGCTAAATACGGGCCTTTGAGCATTCGCTTCACAACAACTTTATGCGGTTTGAACGCTATAGCTGCTTCGAGTAGTTCTTCTTCGTTTTCGCAGGGATGCTCTAGCAGATGAATCAATTGGAACTTCTTTTTAACAGCAGCACTTTTTGTTCGAGCAGGAAACATGGGATCAAGATATATAACATCTGGTTTGCCGGGAAGAAGAGAGGTGCTTGATTCTGCAAGGGAAGAGCGAGAATCTAAGGGCTCTGTTGCATCAGGGGCAAAGGCTGTAGATGCTTTCTGTTTGAGGCCATTTTCTGTTTGCGCGAAACGATCTCCTGCTTGCTTGAGTGCAGCAATACTGTCTTGTTTGTGTAGATGCATATGAGAAACGATAGGGAAAAGCTTCGGATCTTTTTGTGCTCGCTTAAGGCCATCCTGTAAAAGAGCGGCAATAAGCGGATCTTGCTCAAACATATGAACAGAAAACCCAGCAGCAGCAAGAAGAAAAGAATCGCTTCCCAGACCTGCTGTGGCATCTATTGCAAGAGGTCTCGGTGCTAAATCACCTTCATGTTCGGCACCTTTTTTGGATTTTAACTTCGATGCTTTTACCAGAAGTTCCGAATTGAGCTTGCCGGGTTTGATGCGGGTCATGAGCGCTTTGAAGTCACACATAAGCGTCATATCTGCTTGCTCAAGCTGAAGTCCTTCTTTGGTAAGGTGAAGATGAAGACGAGGGTCTTTTACAATCTTTTTAGAGCGAGAGGTTTTAGAGCGAGGTGTCTTTTCGGCACATATCAACACGTCTTTGTCTGACGCAGAAGCGGAGGCTTTAGGCGTACCTGCTTGTTGGTCTTGGTGGGAGGAAGAAACCTGAAGCGGAAGAGCTAAGTTGTGCGCAAGGCTGGTGGCATCCGCAAGATCGGCATCTGAATCAACAAGAAGAAAAATATCATCATGCGGCTTTGCGTAGTGGGAAGTGTTTGACACCATTGTGCTCCTCGCTCTTTTCCTCGAAGCAATTGTATCTAAAACTTTGAAGGATCATGGCATTTTAACGCATTGGTTATTGACGTGGGTGCGGTGTGCGTATTAGAGTTACCCCCGTTGGACGATATCTTTGCACGAGGCAAAGAACCGTACCGTAGGCATTTCTTGCTTGTAAAGACCAACAAAGGCTGCTTGTAAAGACCAATAAAAGGTTGCTTGTAAAACCGCGAACAAGGCGGCTTGAGCTTTGGCACATTGCACTATGTTGGCTTTCAGTGGCAGGTATGCCCCTTGTGAAAGGAACATATTTCATCATGAACATTGGGTTCATTGGTGCTGGCAAGGCGGGAACCGCACTAGGGCGATATCTCGTAGATCACAATCACAGTGTGGTTGGATATGCTAGTGCTACCTATACTTCTGCGCAGGATGCTGCGCTCTATACAGAAAGTCGAGCGTTTACTTCAGCTGTTGAGCTGGTAAAAGCAAGCGACATAGTCTTTATTACAACTCCAGATAAAGTTATTTCTTCGGTTTGGCAGAATCTTTTGAAAGCTTGCCAAACAGGTCAGTTTTCCCTTTCATCAAAGATCATTGCCCATTGCAGCGGCTTTTGTACCTCAGAGGTTTTTTCGAAAGCTCAAAGTGTTGGCGCGACGGTGTGCTCTGTTCACCCTTTATTGGCGTTTGGAAAACGAGAAACAGCAGTATCGCAGCTCGGTCGTGCCCATTTTTCTGTAGAAGGTGACGATCGGGCACTCGATATCATAGTTTCTTTGCTCGAGGCGATGGGTAATACCGTTCATGTGCTTAAAACTTCAGATAAGGCTTCCTATCATGCGGCTGCAGTATTTGCAAGCAATCTTGTATTGGCGCCGCTAGATACCGCTGTCACTTTGCTCAGGCAGTGCGGATTTAGTGATTTTGATGCACGGTCAGCTCTTATGCCGCTGGTGAAGGGCAATGTCGATAACTTCTTTCAATTCGGTGCTTCGGCTTGCCTTACCGGTCCTGTTGAGCGCAACGATTTAGCTACGGTTAAAGGGCATCTCCAATCTCTAAGCCCTGCACAAGCATCACTTTACTGCGCTTTAAGCCGTGCACTTATAGAAATCGCTAAAGATAAGCACCCCGAGCGTAGCTATGAGGCATGGGATGAGGTGCTAGATCGTAGTCTTGCAAAACCTTCTTATGGTGATGGTTCGTAACCTTATAGCGAGGGTTCGTAATCTTGTAGTGAGGCTCGTAACCATGTTTTCAGCACGGCAAAGCTTTCTTTTATCGCAGCAAAGCTTTGGCGGGAGGCTATGAATCCCAAATATGCATACGAAATCTAAAACGATACAGACAGAAAACAACGTAAGCAGAAAAACAACGTAAGCAGAAAAACAACGCAAACAAAAAACGATACGAGCATAAAACGACAGTAACAGCAAACGACGTTAAAAAAGAAAAGGAGACTCTCAGATGCCGGTGACTATTTCTACCTTCCAAAAGATGCGCGATGAAAACAAGCCTATCGCCATGCTTACCGCATACGATTATTCCACTGCAAAGCTGATGGACGAGGCTGGTATTGACGGCATTTTGGTAGGTGATTCGCTTGGAATGACTATGTTGGGGTATGAAAATACTCTCTCAGTCACGATGGAGGATATGCTTCACCACACAAAACCGGTGGTTCGTGGTGCTAAAAATGCCCTCGTAGTAGCCGATATGCCTTATATGTCATATCAAGTTTCTGTCCAGCAAGCAGTAGAAAATGCTGGTCGTCTTATTACCGAGGGAGGCGCGCAGGCTATCAAGCTCGAAGGGGGAGCAAGGTTTTGTGCTGAAGTCGAAGCTATAACGCGTGCTTCTATTCCTGTTATGGGGCACATTGGTTTAACTCCTCAGTCGATTAATGCCTTTGGCGGTTTTAAGGTTCAGGGCAAAAGTGTAGATGCTGCTCGCCAGATCATCGAAGATGCTCAGGCTCTTGAGGCTGCTGGTGCCTTTAGTTTGGTTCTTGAATGTATTCCCGCAAAGCTGGCCGCTTTGGTTACAAAGGCGGTTCATATTCCGACGATCGGCATTGGATCAGGGGCTGACTGTTCTGGTCAAATCTTGGTTTATCAAGACATGTTGGGAATGTATAGCGATTTTGTGCCTAAGTTTGTTCGCACCTTTGCCGATGTGGGATCTGCGATGAGCGAAGGCTTCAAGGCTTATTCCGAAGCGGTGAAGACTGCTTCGTTCCCTGCGGCAGAACATACTTTCAAAATCGCTGATGAGGTGCTCGAAAACCTCTAACTATCTATCTTTTTAACGACTCAATAGCTTAAAGCAAACGAGAGAAAGAGATTTTTGTGGTTGAACTTATTGAAACAATAAAAGGAGTGCGTGAGCAGGTTGCTCAATGGCGTCGTGAGGGTTTAAGGGTAGGTCTTGTGCCTACGATGGGTTATTTGCACGAAGGTCATCAAAGTTTGATTCGTCAAGCAGCCAAAGATAATGATCGTGTTGTAGTAAGCGTTTTTGTTAATCCAACACAATTCGGGGTAGGCGAAGACTTGGAAAGCTATCCTCGCGATATCGAGCACGACAAGGTAGCTTGCGAAGAAGCAGGTGCAGATGTTGTTTTTCATCCCAGTGTCGATGAGATGTACTATCCCAACCGGAGTACCACCATTCATATGGCAGATATTACCGAAGAGCTCTGCGGAAAAAGTCGACCCATTCACTTTGATGGTGTGTGCTTGGTGGTAAACAAGCTTTTTAATATCGTTTCGCCTGATCGTGCTTACTTTGGGCAAAAAGACGCTCAGCAATTATTGGTGGTACGACGTATGGTGCGAGACCTCAATATCAA
Organism: uncultured Cryptobacterium sp.; assembly: GCA_900554685.1. GTDB lineage: Bacteria > Actinomycetota > Coriobacteriia > Coriobacteriales > Eggerthellaceae > Anaerotardibacter. The sequence goes on along the minus strand of USIG01000013.1, from coordinate 12,783 downwards.
TATCGAAGTAATTGGATGCCCTATTGTTCGCGAGGCTGACGGTTTAGCAAAAAGCTCGCGTAATACCTACTTATCTGATAAGGAGCGCAAGGCAGCACCCATCCTTTATAAGGCGCTTTCGGCAGGAAAAAGCCTTTGTGAAGCAGGTGAGAGAAACACAAGTGTTATACGAGCCGCTATTGCTGAAGTGCTTGCTGAAGAACCACTTGCAGATCCTGAATACATTGAAATCGTTAGTACCGACACAGTAAAACCTGTTGACCATATTGATCAAGAAGTACTTTGTGCTCTTGCTGTGCGTATCGGTAAAACGCGTCTGATTGATAACTTTTTCTTCTCGGTGCGCTAGGTGCTTATTGTTAAGAGCCTAACCGACCTACGTAGTAAGTTAGGTGCTTATTGCTAAGTGGTGCGTTAGGTGTTTATTGCTACTGGCGTACTAGGTTCTTATTCCTAAGAGCCAAGCGAACCAACCTACGTAAACCTACAAAGTAAAAGAAAGTTTCTCTTGCGCTGTGTAAAAGGAACTGATCAAACAACGAACCAGAACAAATTACAAGAAAGGATTCCGTTACCTATGATGCTTAATATGCTCAAGGGCAAAATTCATCGTGCTACTATTCGTCAAGCAGAGCTTGATTATGTGGGAAGCATTACCATCGACCAGGATTTATTGGATGCAGCGAATATTTTGGAATATGAGACGGTGCAGGTTGTAGATGTCAACAACGGTGCTCGTTTGGAGACCTACACTATCGCTGGTGAGCGTGGTAGTGGCATGATCTGTCTTAATGGTGCAGCTGCCCGTTTGGTTCAGCCAGGTGATGTGTGCATCATTATGTGCTATTGCCAGATGACTCCCGAAGAGGCAAAGGAACATCAGCCGTATGTGGTGTTTGTTGATGAAAACAACGCCATCAATGAGGTAATGCGCTACGAACGACACGGAGAAATTGCTGGTTCGTAGAATATTTCAATAAGCGTAAAGTAGTTATTGGTTTTATAAATCTCATTTATAAATTAAAAGAGTGCGCGGTCAGACAGGCATGGGTTTCATCCTGTTTATGGCTGCGCACTTTTGTAATATAGACAAAACTTACTCGGGTGTAGGAGGGTAATAAAGCAAGCGCCCGTTTTTGTTTGAAATAGTAGGGAAGAAAAGCAGGGAAGAAAAAGTAGGGGAAGAAAATGCTTATTGGTGTTCCTAAAGAAATCGATAGCACTCAAACACTTGTCGCCGCTTCTCCCGATACGGTCAAAAAGCTCATCAAGCTCGGATATGAGGTCTGTATCGAAAAGGGAGCAGGCGTAAAAGCTCAGTATTTCGATGATCAATATGAGCAAGCAGGTGCGTGCATTGTTGACGCATTGAAGGCATGGGGTGCCGATATAGTGGTAAGCCTTGATAGTCCACCTCTTGCGTATTTGGATTTAGTCAAGCCTGGTGCAACGTTACTATCTCGAATGAATCCTGGGCAAAACACCGATTTTGTTCAAGCCTGTATCGATAAGGGCCTTACTGCTCTTGCTCTTGATGAGGTTCCTCGAATCAGTCGCGCTCAAGCGCTTGACGTGCGTAGTTCGATGATGAACGTGGCGGGCTATCGAGCGGTTATTGAGGCTGCAAGTGCTTTCGGGCGAACCTTTACGGGTCAGGTTACTGCTGCAGGAAAGGTAGCTCCTGCAAAAGTATATGTCATAGGTGTGGGCGTTGCGGGCCTTGCTGCTATTGGCCAGGCAAGTGCGATGGGTGCTGAAGTATCTGCAACTGATGTGCGTCCCGAAGTCGCTGATCAGGTGAAATCTCTAGGTGCTAAATTTGTGGAAATTCCCGTTAAGCAGCAAAGCTCTGATGGGTATGCGAAGGCTCTTGATGAAGAACAACAAAGAGCCACACGGCAGGTGTATACCAAGCAATCAGCACAAAGCGACATCGTTATCACTACTGCACGTGTTCCTGGTCATCCAGCACCTTTGTTGATCACAGAAGAAGCAGTAGCTGCCATGAAACCCGGTTCAGTCATCGTTGATATGGGTGCTAGCGAATTGGGAGGAAACTGCGCTTTATCAAAACCTGATGAAGTGGTGATAACAGACAACGGTGTAACCATTATAGGGTGGACGAATTTGCCTGCCCGTCTTCCTGGTCAGGCATCTCAGCTCTATGGGCAAAATATCGTAAACTTCTTAAAGCTTGTTACTCCTAACAAGGATGGCGTGCTTGTTCTTGACGAAGAAGATGTTGTCGTACGGGGCATTACGGTTACCTTAGAAGGTGAGGGTATGTGGCCACCTCCTGAGGTAAAGGTTTCGGTTTCTTCAAACAAAGAGATGCCTTCTACTGAAAATACGGAAGTTTCCATGAATAAGAAATCGTTTTTTGCTAAACATTGGTGGAAGATCCTAGCGGGCATAGTTGCTCTTGCGCTTGTGATGGTGTCTCCGGCAAGTGTTGCAGGCCACTACATTGTCTTTATGCTTGCTGTTGTAGTGGGCTTTTACGTTATTACTAATGTTACTCACACCCTTCATACGCCTTTAATGTCAGAAACGAATGCTATTTCAGGCATCATCATTGTGGGCGCTTTGTTGCTAAGTGGTTCAGGGAATCTCGTTGTTCAAATTATTTCTTTTATTGCTATGGCTATTGCGGCGATAAACATCTTCGGTGGTTTTATGGTTACCCAGCGTATGCTCAAGATGTTCGAGAGGAGCTCTGAGGATAAGTAATGCAGGTTATCTCCGAACAAGTACTCTCGTTTCTTACGAGTTTTGAAACCCTCGCGTATCTGTTTGCCGGACTGTTGTTTATTCTGGCATTGGCTAATCTTTCGAAACAAAAAACGGCACTTCGAGGAAATAGTCTTGGTATTGCGGGGATGACGTTGGCGTTGGTGGCGGTAATTCTCGTTTCTGTTTTAGTGCATGCAGAAAATCCTGTTATGGCGTTAGTGCTTATCGTAGTGGCTCTTCTGATCGGTGCAGCTATTGGCACTTGGAAAGCGCGCAGTGTGCAAATGACAGAAATGCCTCAGCTTGTGGCGATGCTTCACTCTTTTGTTGGAGCGGCAGCAGTTTTGGTTGGGTTCAATTCGTTTATCACTACGCCTGGTGCCCTTTTGGGAGACCCTACGGCAGCGGCTGAAAATGCTTTTCACATGGGTGAGGTAGGAATCGCGGTTTTTATTGGCGCCGTTACTTTGACCGGCTCAATAATTGCTTATTTGAAGTTGGCTGGAAGAATATCGGGCAAGCCCCTTATGGTACCAGGTCGCAACATACTCAATCTGATCATGCTTATTGTCGTTATTGTATGCATTGCGTGGCTGGTAAATACGGTTGGACTTGAAGCAGGTCTTGTTCCTCTTGGCATTATTACGGTTGTTTCTCTTGTTCTTGGTCTCCATTTAGTTTTAGCTATTGGTGGGGGAGACATGCCCGTAGTAGTTTCAATGCTCAACAGTTATTCGGGCTGGGCGGCAGCTATGGCTGGTTTTACCCTCGGTAACGATCTTTTGATTATTACCGGAGCGTTAGTCGGTTCTTCTGGTGCTTATTTAAGCTACATCATGTGCAAAGGGATGAATCGTAATTTTGTTTCGGTAATCTTGGGTGGTTTTGGTACTGATAGCGCTTCAAGCGCTGCTTCTTCCCATGCGCAGTCTCAGGGAAACTACACCACTATTACTCCTGAAACTCTAGCTGAGGACTTGAAGGTTGCTAATTCGGTTGTTATCTGTCCGGGGTATGGTATGGCGGTGGCTCAAGCACAGTTTCCCGTTGCCGAAATGACACGAAAACTGATGGATTGTGGCGTTGACGTTAAATTTGCAATACATCCTGTGGCAGGTCGTATGCCAGGTCACATGAATGTTTTGTTGGCAGAGGCAAAGGTTCCCTATGATGCCGTTTTTGAAATGGATGAAATCAACGATGACTTTGGCGAGGTGGATATTGCTTTAGTAATAGGCGCTAACGATACCGTCAATCCTTCGGCGCTTACTGATCCTGAAAGCCCTATTGCTGGCATGCCGGTTTTGAAGGTCTGGGAGGCAGGCAAAGTGGTTGTGTTTAAGCGTACCATGGGCAATGCGGGGTATTCGGGTGTGGAAAATCCTCTTTTCTTTAACGACAATACTGATATGTTGCTTGGCGATGCAAAAGTCTCAGTCGATGCTATTGTTGCTGTTCTTTAAAAAGTGTTTTTAGAGAGCAGTCACGAGTAGATCTTATCTGTTTGGTATTCATAACCCTTCGGTTTTTGAAAACATATATCAAAGGGCATTCAGAAAAAACGCCTCTTGAAGAGTTCAATAAAACACTTCAAGAGGCGTTAGAGTAAGTGTGGACGTTGTCGAGGCAGGTGTGAGTGCACTTGCTTGATTACTTGTTTTCCTCAAGACGCTGAGATTCTTCGAATGTTGCACGACCCATCTTAATACCACCCATAACGTGAATATGAAGATGATCAACTGTTGCTGCAGAATCGGGGCCGGTGTTGATAACGCAGCGGAATCCGGATTCGTCAACGCCCTTTATTTTGGCAACTTCAGGAACCACTGAAAGAAGATGACCCAAAAGTTCTGCAGGCACCTTATCTTGCAAGTTATCAAAGTGCTGTTTGGGAACAATAAGGGTATGAACAGGAGCTTCAGGTTCAATATCGTCGAAGGCATAGCAGAGATCATCCTCGTATACCTTAGCGGAGGGAATTTCGCCTGAAACAATCTTGCAGAATAAACAATCGCTCATGGGTAGCCTTTCTCGCAAACTATTGCTTGGTTACTAAGGTTTTACTACCTCATAACCTTACTTTACAACCCTATTCTATCGTTAAGTGCTTTGCTAGATGGGCGAGTTCTTGGCTTGTCATGCAATCTTTTGTGTAAGGCGGGGTTTTGCAAGAGGTCTGAGAAGGGGTTTTGCAAGTCTTGCAAGAGGTTTGCAAAGGGTTTGTTCGTGGTCTATGAGGGCGTGTTTTAAGCAGCCTGTTTTGCTTTGGATGGGGCATACACTCGCTGAGCTTTAGCGTAGGCGCGTTTGCGGGCAATAACATAAAGAATAAGCATGGAAACGCCAGTTACTACCCAAGAGACGGGATAAATTAACAGCAAGTTATCGTAGCTATAAACCAAGGGGAACAAGGTAAAGATAAACACAATACGTAATACGCAAGAACCAAGAACGGTGATGATGGTTGGAAGGATAGACCAATTCATACCACGCATAGCAGCTGCACTGACTTCATAGGAGGAAGTCATAAACTCAAGTAAACAAATATGCCACATACGAGAAACAGCAAAGACAAGAGTTGCTGCTTCGGTGGTAAAGAAGCTTAAGAACAGGTCGTTAAACAATACAAACGTGCCACCTACCAAAAAGGCAAATCCAACGGCTGCTGCCATGCAGAACCTAAAGATCTTGTCACAACGATCAAGCTTGCCTGCAGCATAGTTTTGTCCGGTAAAGGTAACGGCGGCTTGAGCAAAAGCGTTAACGACAAAGTACGCATAAGTTTCATAGTTAAGTGCGGCGGAAGAACCTGCGGTGGCATCGGTTCCAAAACCATTGATAGCACTTTGCACCACAACGTTTGCCAGGGAGAACACCATGCCCTGCATACCTGAAGGGATGCCGATATATAACAGCTGTTTAAGGTCATCAGGTACTACGTGAATTCCCTTGAAGGTAAGGCGGTACGTGTCTTCCTCGGTAACGAGGAAAAAGACAATTAAACCAGCCGATACTGCGTTTGCGATTACGGTGCCAAGGGCAATACCAGCAACACCCATTCCCAAAACTACTGTGGCACAAATATCAAAGACGATATTGAGAAGAGCGCCAAGGGCAAGCGCAATTAAAGGGCGTTGCGTGTCGCCTTTCGCACGTAAAACTGCTGATCCAAAGTTGTAGATAAGAATGAAAATAATGCCAGCAAAGTAGATATGAAGATAGATGCGAGCCTGATCCCATGCATCAAGAGGCATGTTTACGAGGCTTAAAATGGGATCGGTTGCCACAATGCCTACCAAGGTAAGAGCAACTCCGCTTACAAGAGAAACAATCGCAGTGGTCTGAATGGCCCCACGTATACGTTTGAAGTCTTGATGGCCAATATGAACAGCAACGACTACATTGGCACCAATCGATAGTCCCACAAAAAGGGATACAAACAAAGCAATGATAGGCGCAACGCCACCAACTGCGGCAAGAGCAGCATTATCGATAAAGCGTCCCGCTACAACGGAGTCAGCAGTATTAAAGAGCTGTTGGAAAATACTGGTAAGCGCAAGAGGAATAGCAAAAAGAATGACCCGCGAAGGTATGGGGCCATTGAGCATATCGATACTGTTTTTCTTTTTCGCTACGCTTTCCTTTGTGCTCATGATAAAAGGTGCTCTTTTCTTATGCTTGAACTTACTAAAATAAGCAGTGCGAATTTTCCACCCCTGAGCAGGTTTATGCAAGGTTTAGTTTTCTTCGCCATAGGGTCTCCAAATTACACAAGCAAAAGGTTATGCGCCGCCATAGCGAATAGCTTGGCAAGGACAAAGACGCATGCAGCCAAAGCACATAAAGCATTCATGTTTGATCCAGGTGGGGATTCCTTCTTCGTTGAGTTTTATTGCGTAGGCAGGGCAGATGTCTTCGCAGTGACCACAGGAGATGCAGGCATCGGTTACTTCGAAATTATCGGTATAGAGACATTCATCGATTTTGACACGATGATAAAACTCTGCTGCACTTTGAGTGGCTCCTTTAGCTGGTTGTGTTTTGGGTAGGCGCGTTGGCTTTTTCGATGGGTTAGGTGTAGTCATGAGTTGGTGTCCTCAAACGTAAAACTGTATCTCTCGTCCGTTATTGTACTGACATCTGAGCAGCTCTTTGCCTTCAATTTTAGGCTCCATGATGAATTGTTATCATGCTTTTTGGTGCTTTAATGAGTTCATTTGATGGATGAAGGGTGCCGTTATTCGCAGAATACGCATTCTCTGTTTCTTTGCGTGCAAGTTTGAGTATAATTTTTGAGTTACACCATTACTCATTGAGAGACTTTGCTCTTTATGGCTGGTGCTCGTGCACAGCCCTAAGGCGATTAAGGCTTTTTCAAGTAGTAATAAACCAACTTAAAAGACCAACAGAGGAAGAAAGGTCGCACCGTGGCCAATAGCTACAAGCAAACCATGAACTTGCCGCATACCGACTTTGCGATGCGTGCAAATCTGCCCGAAAACGAACCAAAGCGCCTTCAATTCTGGAATGATATCGATATTTATCACAAGGTGCTTGAGAAGAATAAGGACAATGCTCCTTTTGTTTTGCATGATGGTCCTCCGTATGCAAACGGCCCTATTCATGTTGGTCATGCGTTTAACAAAATCCTAAAAGACTTCGTTAACAAAAGTCATGCACAGCGTGGTTATTTCACCCCATACATTCCTGGTTGGGACTGCCATGGTCAGCCTATTGAGCACATGGTAGAAAAGACTCTTGGCCCTAAGAAGATGGCCGAAACAAGCCAACCCGACCTGCGCAAGTTGTGCCGTGAATGGGCAGAAGAGCACATCGATATTCAGCGTGAGGGCTTCAAGCGCTTAGGTGTTAATGCGGAATGGGATCACCCCTATCTGACTTTTACCCCTGATTATGAAGCAGGTAACGTTGAGATCTTCAAGACCATGTACCTTAATGGTTCAATCTATCGTGGTCGCAAGCCTATTCATTGGTGTAAGCGTTGTCATACAGCGCTTGCTGAGGCTGAAATTGAATATGGAGATGAGGTTTCTCCTTCTATCTTTGTAAACTTCAAGCTTGATGCGGTTCCTCCAGTTTTTGAAGCAGCGGGAGTAACAAATCCTGCTTATGTATTGATTTGGACCACGACGCCTTGGACGCTTCCTGCTAATACGGCGGTTTGCCTGGCTCCTAATGCTGACTACATTATGGTCAACGCTGATGGTACTCATACCATCATGGCTTACGACCTTCTTGAAGAGGTGGCTCAGACTGCAGGTTGGCAGTCGTATGAGCCTGTAAAGGATGCCGATGGTAACGTTATTACTGTAAAAGGCCGTGAACTGGCAGGTACTTCTTATACCTGTCCTATTCGCCAGGACCTTAAGGGTATGATTATCTATGGCGATCATGTAACGCTTGATTCTGGTACGGGTGCTGTTCATACCGCTCCTGGTCACGGTCAGGAAGACTATGCGGTAGGCCTTGAATTCGATTTGCCAATTCTTATGCCGGTTGACGATAACGGTGTTTTGACCGACGAAGCGGGACGTTTTGCTGGTTTAGATGTTGATGATGCAAATCCAGAGATCATCAAATGGCTTGATGAACAGGGAGTATTGGTTGCTCATGTGGATATTACCCACAGCTATCCTCACTGCTGGCGCTGCCATCAGCCTGTTATTTTCCGCGCGACAGACCAGTGGTTTGTTTCAATGGAAAAGAATGATCTTCGCAAGAATGCTCTTGATGCGATTGAGAACAAGGTAAAGTGGGTTCCTGCCTGGTCTTCACGTCGTATTGGTTCGATGGTAGAAGATCGTCCTGACTGGTGCATTTCCCGTCAGCGTTCATGGGGCGTTCCTATTCCGGTGTTCAAGTGCGCAAAGTGTGGTTCTACGGTGGCTACCGAAGAAACCTTCGATGCGGTAATCGAGCTGTTCCGTACTGAGGGCGCTGATGCTTGGTTTACAAAAGAACCTAAAGAATATCTGCCTCATGGCACTGCATGCGAAAAGTGCGGCTGTACTGAACTTCTTCCTGAAAAGGACATTTTGGATGTTTGGTGGGAGTCGGGCGTATCTCATACCAGCGTTTGCAAACACCGCAGCGATGAGGGATTGCGTTTCCCTGCAGATTTGTATCTTGAAGGTTCTGACCAGCATCGTGGTTGGTTCCAGTCGTCGTTGCTGACCAGTATTGGCGCTTATGGGGTTCCTCCTTATAAGACGGTTATGCATTGCGGCTTTACCGTAGACGAACAGGGCCGCAAGATGGCTAAGTCTTTAGGTAACGGTATCGACCCGGCAGACGTATGCAACAAATATGGCGCTGATGTTTTGCGTCTGTGGACGGCAAGTGTTGATTTCTCACAAGATGTCAGCATTTCTGAAAACATCTTAAAGCAGGTATCTGATGCGTATCGTCGCTTCCGTAATACCTTCCGCTTCCTGTTGGGCAATTTGGATGATTTTGATCCTGCAACCGATGCGGTATCTTGGGACGAACTTGAGCCGATCGATGCCTACATGATGGCAAAGACGCGCGTGGTTCTAAAGGATATCGAGAGTGCCTATAGCGAATATCGTTTCAAGGATGTTTATCGCAGTGCCTATGATTTCGTGAATGATCTTTCTGCGGTCTATATGGACGTAACCAAGGATCGTTTGTATTCAGAAGCACCTGCTTCTCCTCGTCGGCGTGCCGCTCAAACAGTTTTGATGAATATCTTGGAAGTTTTGGTTCGTGTTCTTTCACCTATTCTTTCCTTCACCTGTGAAGAAGTATGGGCTCACTATCCAAAGACGGTTCGTGACGCAAAAGATCGTGAGATCAGCGTTCAGCTTGCTGGTTGGCCTAAGGTTGAAGACTTTACACCAGCCCTTCCATCAGACGAAGAGCTTTCTGCTTTGCTGAGCGACTTCGGTGAAGTTATTGCAGTTCGTGATGTGGTAACTAAGGCCCTTGAGGATGCTCGTGGCGAAAAGATTATCAACAAGAGCCAGGAAGCACAGGTAACGGTTGCTGCTCCTCAGGCTTTGCTTGATCATCTGTCTCGCTATGACAAATCGGTATTTGAAGAGCTCTTTATCGTCTCAAGTGTTTCTTTCGAAGAGGGATCAGAATTAGCTGCTCGTGTTGAGGTGGCAACGGGTGAAAAATGCCCTCGTTGCTGGAACTTCCGTGAACTGGGTGGTAACACCAATCATCCTCATGTATGCAAGCGCTGCGGCGATGCCTTGGATGCTCTTGGTTTTACTGAATCCGAGTAGGCTCAAAAAAAGATACCTTCTCCTTGCAAGAAGCAACTTATAGTACGGTATGCAATTCGATAGTAAACAAGACAAAGGATTCCCCCCAACCTCTTTTACCAATAAGGGAAAGGGTGGAATCCTTTCACGTATATCAGTTGGTAAATGCGTTCTTTTTTGCGCAGTTGCATTGGTGTGGCTTGCCCTTGATATAGCTTCTAAAGCCTATGCTAATTCCTTTGCGCGAGGTGAAGTATTTGCAGGTCCTTTTGCGGGTTTATTCCAATTTCGTCTTGCTCATAATACCGGTGCTGCGTGGAGTCTGTTTAGTGGATCAACGCTTACGTTGGCGGTAATTGCTGCGATAGTGCTTGTGGTGCTGCTGGTGTTGGTGGCCCTCTTTTCTTCTCGCATAACCTGGCTTGAGGCCTTTTCTCTTGGGTTGGTTTTTGCGGGAGGTATCGGTAATGCGCTCGATCGCTTTACACTTGGATACGTGGTAGATTTTATTCAGACGTTATTTATAAGCTTTCCAACGTTTAATGTTGCAGATATAGGGGTAACTTGTGGAGTGCTCCTCTTTGCACTTTCGTTTGTTTCGCGAACACTTAAAGAGGAATCTTTTTCCAAGAAAGGAAACTAGCGCGTATGGCTCGTAGTCTTTCGACAACGGTAACTGAGGCCTATGACAATATGAGGCTTGATTCGTTTTTGTTTGAATCGGGTTTATATGAATCCCGAAGCAAAGCGGTCAAACAAATTGAAGCAGGAAAGGTTTTTGTTGGAGGCAAAACTCCCAACAAAAAGACTTTAGTTCATACGGGCGATTTCATCGTATATGAAGAATACGAAGCCAATGATCGAATTTTTCTAGAACCGCAAAACATTCCTCTTGATGTGTATTACGACGATGATGATTTGGCGGTAATCAACAAGCAAGCAGGTCTGATCTGTCATCCTTCTCCAGGGCATCCTGATGGAACGCTCTCAAACGCATTAATAGCTCGTTATGGACGGGATCATTTAGCGCATATTCAAGGCGACGACCGTCCTGGTATTGTACATCGTCTCGATGGGGATACCAGCGGATTGATGCTTGTCGCAAAAAACGATGAAGTTGGTTATGAGCTCCAAGATAAAATTCGCTCTCGTAATGTAAACAGACGCTACCTGTGTTTAGTTCATGGCAACATTGCAAGCGATACTGGTCTGATCGATGCCCCTATATTTAGAAGCGATAAAAATCGTTTACGTATGCAGGTTTCCGATAAGCCACAGGCTCGTTCTTCGGTAACCACGTTTAAAGTTCTTGAACGTTTTGAATCGGGCAACAAGGACAATGGCTTTTCTCTTATTGAATGTAAGTTGTATTCAGGACGTACTCATCAAATTCGTGTTCATATGGAATACATCAAACATTGGTGCGTAGGTGATCCTACTTATGGCACACCAGGTAAGGCGGACAATCTCGGATTGCATCGACAGTTCTTGCATTCGTATTTCATCGAGTTCACCCATCCAAAAACTCAAGAAACCTTGAGTTTTTTGGCGCCGTTTCCTGAAGATTTACGCGAAGTGATGCATAAGCTTCGCGATCGTCGCATTGGTTTGACTGATGCGGGCAGAGAAGTGTTGCAGAACTATTGCGAACAGGGAAGAGGGGTTGCGCAGCTCCTTGATGGAAAAACGGTAGAATCCTTTAGTCATCTTTAATAAGCGTCTCCTAAAGCGCTTCTGGTAATAGGTAAAGAATAGGTAGAGATACGTTAATTGCTTATTTGAACACGGGTTTTGCGATAAGGGAATGCGTATGGCCGCAAACAATAAATCAAAGCTTAAGCTTCTTTTGCTTCAGCGAATGCTTGAAGAGGAAACTGATGCCGAGCATGGTCTTTCGATGACGGCAATCATTGAGCGCCTTGCGGAAGAGGGTATTAGTGCTGAGCGCAAAAGTATCTATCGCGACCTGGAGATTCTTCGCGAATTTGGTCTCGATATCAAAACATATCAGCGCAATCCTGTTGAATATGCGCTTGACCATCGTGACTTTACCCTTTCTGAATTGATGCTGATGGTCGATGCGGTTGCTTCGAGTAAGTTTCTTACAGTTCGTCAAGCTAATGTGCTATTGGCAAATATCAAATCGCTTGCAAGTTCTGCTCAACAGGAAAAACTTGATCGCAGTATTCATGTTGAAGGGCGAATTCGTTCAAAAACCGAGTGTGTTTTTGGAGAAGTTGACACCATTCACGAGGCGATTCGCCTCCATAAAAAGATTGAGTTTTATTACACCCATTTGGGAATTGACGGAAAGCGTCATCCTGCACATGAGGGAAAACCCTATCTTCTTACTCCTGTGGGAATTTCTTATGAGGAAGGGTTTTATTATGTTACCTGCTGGAATGATACCCACGAATCGTTTAACGAATTCCGTATCGATCGCATAGAGAAGCTTTGCATCAGTGATGAAAAGGCAACTAGAAACGAATCAATCGCGCAGTATCGCTTCAAGCGAAACGGCTATGAGTTTTTCGGACGCTTCGATGGTGTTCGCGTTAATGCAATTCTTTCGGTTAAAGCAGACAAGATCGAAATATTTACCGATAGATTTGGCAAACACGCTGAGTGGATAGAGTGTGATGACGAGGTAAACGTAAAGGTTCCCGTGCGAGTAAGCCCGCAATTTTTTGGTTGGATTGCGGGCCTTGGGGGAATTGTTCGCATTGTTGGGCCTCAGAAACTACGAGGCGAATATAAGGCGTACCTGCAGTCTTTGCTTGACGATTGCTAGATATGC
>USIG01000012.1 GCA_900554685.1 uncultured Cryptobacterium sp. | reverse complement strand
GCGCCGCCCCGTAGAAATATGGGGCGGCTTACACCACTTTTCGGGACATGATTAACAAATTCTTCGATGGTTACAAGTAACTCTTGTTTCGTTACCTTTCTGGAGACCTTGGTGCGCGTTTTCGCGAAACGGATCCCCCGATTCTCCCATTTTTGACAAAATTGGAATACTTTTTGTACCCCTCCTCTTGACCCAACCTCTTTCATCCTCTATATTAGAATTGTTCTAATTCAAGTTAGGATAAACGATGAGAGAAAACGCTCGACAGATTTTAGAGATCATAAACAACTCGGATGAACACTTAACTGCCGAACAAGTGTATCTTCGCCTTAAAGAAAACAACTCTAAGGCGGTACTTGCGACGGTGTACAACAATCTTGCCAGTTTGTACCAAAAAGGGCTCATTCGTAAAGTTGCGGTTGCCGGTTTTCCTGATCGTTATGACAAAATGGTAGTACGTCACGATCACCTTGTATGCAAGAGATGCGGATCTTTGACCGATATTGCACTTGAAGATTTGACGGCAAAGCTAGAGCAAGAAACCGGTGTTCATGTGCTGTCATACGACTTGAACATTGATTATCTTTGTCCAACATGCACCAAAGAACTTGAAGAAGAACACACCAAAGAAGCTGGCGTCTAGCTACCCTTCGCGATACCGCTGAAGTTTGGCAAGCAAGACGCTCTTCATAAAAGAGGGACCGGTAAGACAAAACAAGGTAAGGACCTTGTGAAAGGAGCCCAAAATGGCAAACAAGTACGAGGGAACCCAGACCGAGAAAAATCTTGAGACCGCTTTTGCAGGCGAATCTCAGGCTCGCAACAAGTACACCTACTTTGCATCAGTAGCAAAGAAGGAAGGTTATGAGCAGATCGCAGCTCTGTTCGAAAAGACTGCAAACAACGAAAAAGAACACGCTAAGATGTGGTTCAAGGAACTCGGCGGAATTGGTGATACCGCGGCAAATCTTGAAGCAGCAGCAGAAGGCGAAAACTACGAGTGGACCGACATGTATGACGGTTTTGCAAAGACTGCTGACGAGGAAGGCTTCCCTGAGCTGGCTGCAAAATTCCGCATGGTTGCTGAAATCGAAAAGCACCACGAAGAGCGTTATCGCGCTTTGCTCAAGAACGTAGAAACCGCTCAGGTATTTGAGAAGAGTGAAGTTAAAGTTTGGGAATGCCGCAACTGTGGTCACATCGTTGTAGGCACCAAGGCTCCTGGTGTTTGCCCTGTATGCCTGCATCCTCAGAGCTTCTTTGAGATTCACGCTGAGAACTACTAAGCCACTTAATAGGATGAGGAAAGGTTTTACTTGTCCGAGGGCGGTATACTCGAGGGTGTCATACTCAAGAGCGGCACCCTCGAGGACGTCATACTTGAGGGTGCCTACTAAACGCTTCATTCGGTAAGTAAGCTTAGAAATCTCATCAATTCGAAAGAAGCACAAAACGGCCGGGTTTCCGGCCGTTTTTCTTTATCTTATTGCTCTTCAATCTAGAGCTACCAGATAAACACCTGGTCTTATTGCTCTCGATTCACTAATTGCCTCATGCAATTTCATCATGTTCCGAAAGAGGCGTCACCAACGGCTTACCTTCTGCATCCACCAAAACAGCAACGCCACACCCACTTGTCATATTAGAAGATGCCAAGAAATAATTAACGTCGGTTTTGCTATCAACAATGATCTTGCGAACATTGGTAACGCCTTGAGAATACACTTCGACAAATCGCTCCTGAGCCATTGTTTTCTCCTTGCTCGTTTGAGTATTCCGTCGGTACCTATCAAGTACCCCGTATAAGCGGTTTTACCATCCAAAAATTTTTGAGACAATGCTCCAGAAACCCCATCCAAAGCAAAATCCGATAGGCAGGGCAATAAGCGTACGCGCGATAACCTTTCCCCACCACATTTTTCCGGCCTTCTGATTGCTTTGGCTCGAAATATCAGGATCGTCTCCATTCATGAATGCCTTGAGCGTTTGGTAGGTATAAAGCTGATTATCGCTTTTAATCTTCTCTGCCTTAGTGGCAGCAACCATAGCAGGGATATAAAGTAAGAACGCCGGAATGAAAATCGTCACCATCGACTGATCCAGCAAACAAGTAACCAGGACCCATACAAAAGTAGCAATACCAGACGCCACCATAACAACACTAAGGGTGTTAAGTTTCTTTGCTTCTACCCTTAATACCGCTTTCATTTCTTCCACATCTCCTTTAACCAGTGAGTCAATACTGACGTTAAAGAGATTGCTCAACAAAAGCAGGCTTTGCACATCGGGATAGGTCCGATCGGTTTCCCAATTCGAAATAGTCTGACGCGAAACAAAAATACTTTCTGCCAGTTCTTCTTGGGACATACCTAAACGAGCACGATGCTCTTTGATGTGCATTGCAAGCTCCATGCAATCCCCCTCGGTGAGAAATGTGTCAGATCGGGAGCTACTCTACCACCTAATGGTTTTGACATGAAGTATTTTGGGCCAATTTATGTCTGTCAAAAGTCTTTGACATTACTTCTACCTGGGGTTTTATCAAGAAGCTAAAGCTTTACTCCACACTCTCTACCGTGAAACGAAACCCGCACTTTTCCTTAGTAGCCACACCTCTCTTGTGCTCCACACAAAAAAGAAGAGGGGTGATAGGAGGGTTATAGGAGGAGTGATAGGGTTATAGGGTTATTGCGTTATTGCGTTATAAGGATCACAGGATAAAAAGGGGCAATAACCCCTATAACACAAAAGGGATGGAAAAAACCCGCTGTTTTCCATCCCTTCGTTTTAGCTTTTAGGTGCTCTTTTGTGCGAAACGCACCTATGATCGCTTTGCCGCTTTTTATACCAGCTGAACGAACTTACGCTTGCCTACCTGAATAACAGCATCCTTCAGCAGTTCAGGTTTCACGTTGTAAGACTTTGCAGGAATAGCTTCACCATTTACCTTAACGCCACCCTGATCAATCATACGGCGAGCATCACCGGTTGATTTAGTTAGGCCTGCATCACAAATCAACTTAGCTAGATACACCAGTCCTTCGTCATTAGGAGTTAGATCGGCTGCATATTCGGGAATATTCTCCGGCACCTCATGCTGTTTGAACTGCTTGTCAAACGCTTCTTCAGCCTTCTGCGCAGTTTCGGCATCGTAGTAAGCCGTTACGATGTTCTGAGCTAAATCGCGCTTGCAACGATTGGGATGAATTTCCCCTGCTGCTAAGCCTGCCTCAATTGCATCAATCTGATCTACCGGCACCGTAGAAGCCAAGCGGTAATATTTCACCATCAGTTCATCTGGAATCGACATAACTTTGCCGAACATATCATTAGCTTCATCGGTCAGACCAATATAGTTACCATAGCTCTTAGACATTTTCTTAACGCCATCGGTTCCCTCAAGGAGAGGCAGCGTCAAACATACCTGAGGCTCCATGCCCATTTTTTCCATAAGCTCACGGCCAGCAAGCAAGTTAAAAAGCTGGTCAGTACCACCAAGCTCAACATCCGCCTTAATTACCACCGAGTCGTAAGCCTGCATGATGGGATAGAGAAATTCATGAAGCGCAATAGACTGATTGTTGGTGTAGCGGTTATGGAAGTCGTCGCGCTCTAAAATGCGCGCCACGGTGAAGTTGGAAGCAATCTTGAGCAGCTGTTCGAGACCCATGCTCAAAATCCACTCAGAGTTATAGCGCAGCGTGGTCTTTTCCGGATCAAGAATTTTAAATGCCTGATCAACATAGGTCTGAGCATTTTCTTTAATCTGCTCACGCGTAAGCTGAGGACGCGTCGTATTGCGGCCCGAAGGATCGCCAATCAGGGCAGTGCCATCACCAATAATCAAGGTCACCTGATGGCCTAAATCCTGAAAAGCGCGCAACTTACGGAGCGGAACCGCGTGTCCAAGATGAATATCGGGAGCAGTAGGATCAACGCCAAGCTTTACATTGAGGGGCTTACCGCGCTTGAGTTTTTCCATAAGCGCAGCTTCAGGTACAATTTCAGCCGTACCTGATTGAATAATATGAAACTGTTCTTCAGGTGAAATCATAATTCCTCTTCTCAAGTTATACGCAGAGATTCTATCACAGCTTTTTACGTCACTTCAGTATCTCTAGGTATACGCCTGTGCGTATATGGGATAGGCTGTTTTCATATGTCTGGCACGTTTCATACTGACAAACGCTGCCTTTCTTATGAGACTCCGCGGAATAGATGCCCCGAGGTAGCACCTTCAGCTTTTGAGACTTTGTCGCCACTTTTAAGCGCGATATCACGAGCTCGTACAGCACGCTGCACTTTTTTCGTTGTTTCAGAAACATTCATAAGTGTAGTATCTACCATAAACGCAGATACCCCTGCCTGAATGAGCTCTGGTGCCAAATGAGCAATATCAAGCGATACGGCATTGTACAAATGGCTTCGCCCCGTAACGTCGGTGATGACCGTCATTTCATAGCCCTTGCGATCCTTGAGGTGATGGGGGCTTTTGCGACGAGCACAGCTCGCACATTTTTGATTACAAGGACCCTGGCTCATAAGCAAGCAATGCTCAGTTACCATAAGTTCGGTTGAGCCCATAATCGTCACCCCAAGAGGCATCGGAGAAACTTCGCCCAACTCCTCTATTTGAATGAGCGACAATTCAGGAGAAAGCCAGATTCTTTGAGCACCCAAATCGGCCATTGCCTGCAAATCAAATCTATTGGTTACCGGTATATGAGGCCCAACCTCAGGCAACGCCCCTAATTCTCCCGCTCGAATCAACTGTCCAAAGTTTTCTACGACAACTGGCTTATCAGCACGCACCCGATTCCAAATATCAAAACCACCACGGAGTTCTTCGTCAAACATATGAGACACCGTAGGAAGAATAGGAATACATTGCTTGGGATAGCCGGCCTGTTCGGCGGTGCCCGAAAGCTGACCTGCAATTACTGCTTCTCCGCGACGATAATTAAGAGCAGGAACATAGATAAAATCCGCCCCTGCACGCTTTGCAGCACGTGCGCAAGCTGGATTGGTGGCGATCACGCCCACCTTACAGCCTCCCTTACGCAAAGGAGCCGCAAAAGCTCGCTGAGGCACCTTTTCCAAAGTGCGCTCATGATAGTAAGCCAACAGAGCATCTTGTAGCTCTTCTGCGGCACGAGCACGTAATTTATGAAGCACCGAAAAGCCCATCCCCACGCCTTCATCGAGAGCGACATCAAGAGAAGTAAGAGAAAAGGGCGTAGTACCCATGCGATCAATATGATCATGCACCTCAGAAGAGGTTATTGCTTTTGTGCGAGCCGCTTCAACAAGAGGGCCTTCAACCTGCACCGTTACTGGTCGATTACGGATAGCATCATAGGCCGTAAAACTAAGTTGTGCAGGCTGCCCTAAATGAAGCTTCACCTCCGCTTTTACAGGAACAGTTGGCATGCGAGAATCGTCAACAAATGCCGCCTTGGCGTTTCTCACACGAAAAACGCGATCACCTTTGCCTACCGCTCGATCAACACGTAGGGTTATTCTTCCTGAACGTGACGATTCTTCCGTATTCCCGAAGCTCTCGATCGTGTGAACAAAATGGCCTCGATTTGTCCAGAACTCGATAGCGTCACCAACATGAAGTTCCTCTTCAGCCTCAAGAGTTACCTTCCCCTCTTTAGCTTGTGTCACACGACCAACAAAAACGCCTCGATTATTAGGACGGCCATAACTCATAATTTCGTTGCCGCGCTGTCCTTCTAAATAGGCTGTCGTAAATCCACGCGAAAATGCCTCAGAAAGTATTTGATGTTCTGTTTCGGTCGCACGGGGATTGAGAGGTGTACCCGTTAGTTCAACACTACCGCAGTCAAGCTCTGCACGGGATGCTTCCTCAAGCCACGCCAATGCGCGGTCAAGCACCTGACGATAAACCCCTACTACACTTTTTACATACTCGGGAGATTTCATGCGCCCTTCGATTTTGAGCGAAGTTGCTCCCGCTTCAATTAATTCTGGAAGCACATCGATAGTGCACAGGTCTTTTGGAGATAAGAGATGATCCCCTGGTGCATCGAGAGTTTTACGTAAAGCAACATTATGCAAGGTATAGGGCAAACGACATGCTTGAGCGCAGCGTCCACGATTAGCAGATCGTCCGCCCACCATCGACGACATGAAACATTGCCCTGAATAGCAGATACAAAGAGCCCCGTGAGCAAAGACTTCCACTTCCATACCAAGCTCACGCGCAAGCTGCGACAATCGCGATATTTCCTCAAACGAAAGCTCGCGGGCAAGAGTAACACGTGAGGCGCCCAGTGCGGCAGCAGCTTGGATGCCGTCTTCTGTGTGGGTGTTCATCTGGGTCGATACATGAACTTCACAATCTGGAAGAATACGACGAAGCTCGAGAGAGATACCAATATCCTGAACGATAAAAGCGTCTACCCCACAGCGATATGCTTGCCGTGCAAGCTCAAGAGCATCTTCCACCTCGGATGGCAACACGATCGTATTGAGAGTGAGATAGATTTTTACGCCTCTTAAATGCGCGTAATCACATGCCTGAGCAAGATCATCAAACGTAAAATTATCAGCGCCACGGCGCGCATTAAAATGACCCGCTCCAAGATATACGGCATCAGCACCCGCTTGGACCGCTGCATGCAAACAGGCCATATTGCCTGCAGGAGCAAGAAGTTCTACCTCTGGCTTTAGTACTTCAGATTTTTCCACCGATGAATCCTTGTCAAATTTTGAATACGTTGTTTTCTAGCTTAGCAAGCATAAACCTTGCCGAATAGGCTCTCACACAACCGAAAAAGAAAGAGAACCACTTAACACGAAAACGACCATCCAAACGATGGCCGTTCATTCAATTGCTTGATATAGAACAGGGCCTTTTAGGCAGACTGAGCCTTACTGTCGGCATCCTGGAATGCTGCGATTCCCGCATCGTAGTGCGACTGAATTTCTGCAAGACGAGAATCGTAGGTGCTGTAATCAAAGGAGCCACTTTGTGGCGCCTTTACATCTTCATACAACTGAACATAATCGCTCAGCGCAGTTTGCATTTCCGTAGCACCAGTCACATACGATTTATGAATATCTGTCATAGCATCAGGTGGCGTAAGCGCATTGAGATCATCGACGCATTTCGTAACAGCTTCGAGCTGCGCATCCAACGAAACAACTTCACCATCTTTTACTGCTGTCGCGAATTCTTCCATATTGGTATTAAGCGTATCCATGATGGTGTTCACTGAAGACATATATTGACGATTCTGTGTCTGGGCATTTTGCTCAGCATTCTCACCCGAACAGCCCACCAATGCGGCAAGACATGCCACGCACAGCATTGCAGCTAAAATAATACGTGCTTTCGTTTTCATATAATCCTTTCGAACGTTTAAAACGCTAGAACAAAGTGTATAAGTTGTTAGGCCTGTATGCCCGTTTAAAAAAGAGAAAACTAAGCGAAATGCAAGTTCCCTTCATAACTTTTCCTTTTGCAGGAACTATAGGACAGTATCCCATATCTTACAAATACAAAGTAGCTTGTAGATGCATTGTTGGAAAAGACCCACAAGGCAAGCACAGTATCGCTTACAAAAGTTGAAGTTGTAGGCTTATCTTTTGATCAGTAACCCAGAAATTGAAAAAGGGCTGCTGCTCATATCTCGCGCAACAACCCTTTTGTTTTGACCGTATTGTCTTACGTATTGTTTTTATCTACGGCATAACAGGATTAAAGAGATGCAATAATTATGCTCCATTCTCGCTGGGTTCACCACCACCGCCGGTTTCTCCGCCACCGCCGGTTCCAGAACCGCCAGTTCCACCGCCGCCAGCGCCACCACCGCCGGTTTCTCCGCCGGAGCCACCAGAGCCGCCAGTTCCGCCGCCGGTACTACCACCGCCGCCGGTTTCTCCGCCGGAGCCTCCGCCGGTTCCGCCGCCAGGATTAGGCTCAGTCCCTGTTGTTGTTCCTCCGCTCGTTCCACCAGTAGTGGTTTCCCCACCCGTTGTAGTATCTGAGGTTCCTGCATCAGGCGTTTGAACGGTATCGCCCTCATGCTCAGGAGCTTCACCTGTGGTACCCTCGCCATGACCAAAGTCATGCGTAGTATATTCGAGCTCTTCATTACTCGTGGGGAACTGCTCAATAGGCTGGCCCTCAAGAATGGTACTCATGAAATTACCGAACACGTCATCGGCTGCAACAGAGGAAGGCATTCGAACTTCTTCACGACCGCCAATCCAAATTGCAACGGACATCTGAGGAGTAATGCCACAGAACCATTTATCGCGCCAGTTCTCAGACGTACCCGTCTTGCCTGCTGCAGGCTGACCATTTGCGATAGCAGCACCACGTCCTGTACCGTTGGTGATAACTCCTTTCATAACCTCAGTAGCTGCCTGAGTCAAAGAAGTATCCAGTACTTTCTCGCCTGTAGTATCGGCAGTAAAGATCGTGTTTCCGGAAGCGTCGGTAATGCTCTGGATACATACTGCCTCATGCCTTGTTCCGCCATTTGCAATGGTTGCATAAGCCTGTGCCATTTCACGCACGGTCACTTCCTGAGCGCCTAACGTAATTGAAGGATAGGCCTGTAGCTCCTGTTCAATACCGCAGGTGTTAGCCATTTCTACTACCTTAGAAGGACCAATTTCAGTACAGAGTTCTGCAAAACCAGTGTTTGACGAAACCGCAAACGCACTTGCAATAGAGCGTGTTCCGTAGTTCGAACCGCCGTAGTTCTCCACTTCCCAGCCATCAATGTTGACATGAGACGTGCAATTAAGATTGGTATCAGGAGAAACGCCATCATTTAACGCCGCAAGAAGCGTAAAGGTCTTAAACGAAGAACCAGGCTGGCGCTTTGCCTGAGTCGCAAGATTAAATTCGTTTGTATCATAATCACGACCACCAACCATTGCTCTGATAAAGCCGGTATCGGGGTCAACTGCCACCATAGCAAGCTCTAAGTTATCATCGAGACCCGCAAGCTTAGCATCGGCTGCTTGTTCAGCAGCATTTTGCGTGTTCACATCCAGAGTCGTTACAACCGTCAAACCACCCTTGAACACTTCATCGCTCGAATAATCCTGCAACAAAGTATCTCGTACGTAGCTGGTGAAATACTTGTACTGATACAAACCATCGTTTCCATCGCTCATGGTGATGTTAAGCGATAGAGGCTCTGCCTGAGCGGCATCATGCTCTTCCTGAGTAATAACCCCATTAGTCAGCATTCGATCTAAGACCAAATTACGACGCTGAATACAATTGTCGGGATTATCGATAGGATTGTTGTAGGTAGGAGCTTGGGGGATTCCAATAAGCGTTGCCGCTTCTGCAATAGTTAAATCTTTAGCATTTTTGGAATAGTACAGTTCTGCAGCTGCCTGAATACCATAGGCACCTTGACCATAGTTAATGGTATTTAAGTACATCTGAAGAATCTCATCTTTGGAATACATCTGTTCCAACTGAATGGCGATATACGCTTCACGAACTTTACGCTTTAATGTAGATTCCTGCATTTCGTCAGAAAGAATAGTATTACGCACAAACTGCTGAGTAATAGTTGAAGCACCTTCATGACCTGTGCCCGTAACATTTACCCAAATTGCACGAAGAATACCAAGCAAGTCAACGCCATTATGTTCATAAAAACGTTCGTCTTCCGTAGCGACCGTACCCTTGGTAACATAATCGCCCATTTCAGACAGCTCAATTGGATCGCGGTTTTCCAAATAGAGTTCCGCAAGCAACGTTGTGCCATCGCTTGCATATACCTTGGTTTTTTCCGCAACATTATACGCAGATGCATCAGTATAATCGGGTAAGTCCTGCAGCCATACTGCACACAGACCAACAGTTCCCAGACAACCGATGCCTATAATTGCTGCGATTACTATGCCAACGATTCCTAAACGAAATCCGGCGCGCTCTTTACGAGCTGCATGTCGAGACCTTCTGGCTCGTGAAACCATACTACCTCCAAACTACAGTTCAGAGTATTTTAGCACGCCGTACAGATTCCATCTCAAACTGAGTGCGTTCCTTCGTTTGTTTCCACCTACGAAACAAACGAACTACACTTCTTCGCCAATAAAATCACCCGATTTCACCAAAATTGGCAAAATCGGGTGCGTTCGGTACAGAAAATTACGTTATGAAACAACTACTGGTAAGAACTTCCCTATTTCAACAAGGCTTCATCACTGGCAAGCTTTTGGATACCCAAATCGATCTGTTCAGCAACAACTGAATTGCCCGTACCACCATACGTAGTACGTGCCGCCACGATTGATTCCAAATCAAGAGCACCGGTGATATCAGACTCAAACAAGTCAGAAGCAGCCTTGAAGTCATCCAACGACAGATCATTCAGATCACACCCGCGCTTGTCGCACAACAACACAAGATGGCCAACGATCTCATGAGCCTTTCTGAAAGGTAAGCCCTTCTTTGCCAGATAATCCGCCACGTCAGTTGCTGCCAGATAGCCCTTCTTTGACTGAGCACGCATAGCATCTGCGTTGATTTTCATAGTAGAGATCATGCCTTCCATGCATACAAGACAATCATGAAGCGTCTTGCAGGCATCCATAACCCCTTCTTTGTCTTCCTGGAGGTCTTTGTTGTAGGCCAAAGGTAAGCTTTTCATTGTAGTGAGAAGTGCCATCAAATCGCCTACCACGCGACCCGACTTTCCACGAATTAATTCTGCAAAATCGGGGTTTTTCTTTTGTGGCATGATTGAAGAACCGGTGGAATACTCATCAGCAAGCGTAATAAAGCCAAACTCAGAGGTAGACCACAAAATAATCTCTTCAGACAAGCGCGAAAGATGGATCATAGCAACCGAACAGGCATAGTCTAAATCAAGCAGAAAATCTCGATCGGATACTGCATCAAGAGAATTAGGAATCGTCGATGCGAAACCCAGTTCTTCGGTTGTCTTCTCGCGGTCAAGAGGATAAGTCGTACCCGCCAAGGCAGCAGAACCAAGAGGGTTTGCATTTGCAGCATCATAGGCCTGCTTTAAGCGAGCAAAATCGCGGGTAAACATCCAAAAATAAGCCATAAAGTGATGCGAAAGCAGCACAGGCTGAGCGTGCTGCATATGGGTATATCCTGGCAAGATGGTGCCCATATTATCCTGCGCAACCTTAATAAGAACATGGCGCAAAGAGTTAACATCATGCATTAAATCTTCTGCAAGCATCTTTGCATATAAACGCGTATCGGTAATAACTTGGTCATTACGTGAACGACCCGTATGCAGGCGTGCACCTGCATCACCGATGTTTTGGGTAAGCACCTTTTCAATAGACATATGAATATCTTCGTCGTTGATATCAAAAACGAAGTTACCCTCTTCGATGGTTTTTTCAATCTCGGCAAGGCCTGCCACAATAGCATCGGCATCTTCTTGGGAAATGACACCTTGCGCTGCCAACATGCGCGCATGAGCACGAGAACCAGCAATGTCTTGATGATACATTGCCTTATCAACCGGCAGTGATGCACCAAATTCCTGGGTGAATTCACTGACCCCTTTTTCAAAACGTCCTGACCATAATGCCATAGGATGACTACCTTTCCGATTGTCGGCTTCACACTAACTGACAAGTTTTGTTGCCGCTGCCTCTCTTAGCGTTTTATACGCCCAAAAGACAGTCGACCTCTTTTAATACATATGCTTTATCACGCAGATTTCATTTCCTTTTGAGACGATTCACTCCATCTGTATCTGCTTCATTTTGTCTGTGCCTGCATGTTTTCAAGATCTGGCTTAGAAGAAAATTTTATCGCTCGCGCGTAGAGACCAAAAGTAAAATACCACCAATCAAGTTAAGGAAAATGAGAGTGCACACACCAAACGCTGTCGTGTTGGGCTTTGTCCTCTTGTAAATACCCCAACAATGAACGGTCATCGGAATCATCCAAGCAAGCGGAATAATTGCCCAGCACACCGCTACTGTAGAAATGATTGCAAGAATAAAAGCTATAAGACGCAACGTGTCATCGGTCGAAGTGGCTTGAGTCTGCGAATATCCTTGACCTGGCTGTTGCGGAGGTTGTCCATACCCTTGAGGCTGCTGCGTATAGCCTGGTTGCTGGGCGTAACCGGCCTGAGGCTGCTGCGCATAGCCTGGCTGTTGCGCATAACCCGGCTGTGGCTGAGGCTGAGACTGTGGTTGTGGTTGTGGTTGTGGTTGAGACTGAGGCTGTGGCTGCCCCTGCTGCTGAGTTGCTTGAGTAGCAGCGAATGAGGATGCTTGCTGTGACTGCGATTGTGCTGATTGCTGCGGAGCCACCGCGTCAGCATAGTTATCGGTCCATTGATTGCCATCCCACCAACGAAGCTTTGTTTTATCGCCTGAAGGGTCGGGGTACCATCCAGCAATTGGGTTAGCCATTAAAAACACTCCTTAAAGCGTGCCCTACCTTAGCGCAAGCTCTCTTACCTAAAGCCTTTTGTTTGCTAAAGGCTTCTTTTATGTGCGGCACTAAAATCCTTGCAAAACCGCACGGTAACTAAACTATTATACCGACACTTTCATTATTTCGGGATACAGGCAGAAAAACAGCTATGCGGCAGTCTGACGACCACCGCATAGCATCTACAAGATATTCCTTTAACTCGCACTTCCTCTAAAACGTCACCATATTTATCTTCGAGGAAACTGAGAGAAATTAGTTTTCTTCGCCGTCCGTCACACCTTGCTCGCGACGATTCTTTGCCCAAACGCGAGTAGACAAACCATACAGGTCAATAAAGCCCTTAGCAGACTTGTGGTTGAAGGTGTCAGCAGCATCATAGGTTGCCAGACCATAATCATACAAAGAGAAATCGCTCTGACGGCCCGTTACCGTGCAGCTTCCCTTGTAGAACTTCAAACGAACAAGACCTGTTACGCACTGCTGAGTGGTCTTCAGGAATGAATCCATAGCATGCTTCAAAGGCGAGAACCACTGACCGTTATATACCAGCGTTGCCCAGTCATGCTCAATATGGAGCTTGTAGCGCAAAACCTCACGCTCAAGGCACATATCCTCGAGAGCACGATGAGCCTCGATCAAAGCAAGGGCACCAGGTGCTTCATAGCATTCACGGCTCTTTACGCCGATCATACGGTTTTCGATCATGTCAATACGACCAAAACCATTAGCGCCAGCGATCTCGTTCATTTTAGCGATGACGTCAAGATAGCTCATCTGCTCACCATCAATAGCAACAGGCAAACCGGCCTTAAATTCAACCGTAATTTCAGTTGCCTCATCAGGTGCCTTTTCGGGATCGGTAGTCATGGTGTAGATATCCAGCGGAGGACGATTCATAGGATCTTCCAGAACGCCGCATTCAATTGCGCGACCCCACAGATTATCGTCGATAGAATAAGGCTTTGACTTGGTGGTAGGAACGGTTACCCCATGAGCTGCAGCCCAGTCCATTTCCTCTTGACGAGTATGCATGTCCCACTCGCGAACAGGAGCAATGATCTCCAGCTCTGGATCAAGTGCCTGAATAGACGTTTCAAAACGAACCTGGTCGTTGCCCTTGCCGGTGCAGCCATGAGCAACATACTTAGCACCAAACTTATGAGCAGTATCAACCAAATACTTAGAGATCAAAGGACGAGAAAGAGCGGAAACCAGAGGATACTTGTTCTCGAAATGAGCATTTGCATACAGTGCCTTAGAAAGATAATCAGCTGCAAAATCCTCACGCATATCGGCAATGATGCAATCGATTGCACCGGTTGCCAAAGCGCGCTGCTTTACCTCTTCAAGACCTTCATGCTCTTGACCTACTTCGCCAACAACTGCGATGACATCCAGGTTTTTCTCATCCTGAAGCCACTTAATGCATACGCTTGTATCCAAGCCGCCCGAATAGGCAAGAACACATTTTTCCTTTGCCATTATGTAACCCTTTCTTCGAGGTGAATATATTTCTTAGAGAGACAGATGCGATTTATGCCCTTGGCGATTGTATTACTGCGCCAAGAATTCAGTGTCTTCTTCTGCAGAATCTTCTGGCTGATCCTCTTGAGGAGTCCATCCGTTACGTACCGCATCAATCATACCCGGCAGTGCCTCTAACAGCTGATCGATTTCTTTGCGCGTCACGATAAGTGGTGGCAAGAAACGAAGTGTATGAGCGCTTGTTGCATTGAGGAGAAATCCATCTTCGAGGCCTTTTGCTACGACCAAGTTAGCATCGATACCCTCTTCAAGATCAGCACCTATCATCAGACCCATGCCACGTACTTCAGTAATGCCATCGATCTTGTCCAGGCCTTCTGCGAAGTAGTCGCCCAATTCCTGAACATCCTCATCAAAGTGACCACGAGAAAGCGTTGCCAAAGTCGCATGAGCTGCCGCCATTGCAAGGTTGCTCCCACCAAAAGTTGAGCCGTGATCGCCTGGCTCAAATGCTTCTGCCACTTCAATACGAGCAGCGCAAGCACCCATAGGAAAGCCTGAAGCAATACCTTTAGCCATGGTGATAATGTCAGGCGTAATACCCATATTCTGGAAAGAGAAGGGGAATTCGCCGCAACGATAAAAGCCTGATTGGACTTCATCAACAATAATGAGCATGCCGTTTTTGCGAGCAAATTGGCAAACATCATACAAAACATCAGGATCCCAAGGATGAATACCCGATTCGCCCTGAACGCATTCGAGCATAATAGCGCACACATCACCAGGGTTTTCGAAAAATGCACGATGTACAGCATTCATGTCATTCATAGGAACATGAACAAAACCATCAGGCAGAGGAGCAAATGCCTCCTGCTTTGCAGGCTGTGCTGTTGCCGAAAGGGTTGCAAGGGTACGGCCATGGAAGCTGCCGTCCATGGTGATAATAGTCTGGCCGCCCGATCCTTCTTTTTTGGAATACAAACGCGCAAGCTTAATAGCGCATTCATTCGCCTCTGCGCCGGAGTTCGCGAAGAACACGGGCCACGGTGCGCGGAAAAACTTAGGGACGCACGTGTTGAGCAGATCGGAAATGATTTTTGCTACTTCGCCACGATTTTCGATGTAGTAATAGTTGCTTACATGAATCAATCGCTTTGCCTGTGCGGCGATTGCCTCAGATACCGCAGGGTGACAATGACCTAAGCTATCCGCACCGATACCGGCAATAAAGTCAAGATAGGTCTTACCCTGATCGTCTGTTACCTCCATGCCAGAGCCTTCGACCAACATAACAGGCTTACGATTAAACGTATGCATTACGAAATGATCGTCAAGTTTCTTAGCTTCTTCAAAGCTCATGGTTTTCCTTTCTTATATGTAACGCATTAGATTCTAACTGGTTAATGCGCGCTCGTCCCCCATGTTTATGGTTTCCCTACAAGTTTTCGAAGTTTTCGCCTTTACCTTTTTTGCTGTGGCTGATTTTACTTCTTGCAAGAAAACACCTTATAGGTTTTCGCTCAATCGCGAAGCAAGAATACCTAATGGACGCATTTCTTCTTTGGTGACATGAGCCTTGTCGTCATAAATTAGGGTTCCCGAACCACTCGAAGTAAGAAGCTCAACCAAAATGGAGTGAGGCTTGGTGCCGTTAACAATATGAGCGCGGGGAACGCCCCCCTCCAAAGCGGCAAGGCAAGATTGCAATTTCGGAATCATACCGCTGCTTACTTTACCCGTTGCCAGCATCATACGTGTTTCATCAAGGGTCATTTGAGAAACAAGAGAATCCTTATCGCTAAAGTCCTCGTAAAAGCCATCGACATCAGTAAGGAACACAATTTTATGCGCACCGATTGCAGAAGCAATAGCGCTCGCAGCAGCATCAGCATTGATATTGTACGAGCCCCCATCTTCACCTTTGCCAATTGACGCAATGATAGGAATGTAATCAGCGGCAATCAACGCATTAATGTAACCAGGATTTACTTCAATGACCTGGCCAACTCGTCCCAAGGCAGGATCTTTTTGCTTGGCAATAATAGTTCCTGCATCGGTGCCATTCACACCAACTGCCAGATTGCCATGTTCATTCATGGCAAGAACCAATTCTTCATTTACCTTACCGATGAGCGTCATCTTAACAACATCCATTGCTTCATCGGTGGTAACCCGCTGACCGTTTTTGAATTCGACCTCGATGCCAAAACGATTCATGTTCGAAGTGATAGCCGCTCCACCGCCATGCACAATAACAGGATTTACACCCATGATCTTTAGCATGACAATGTCGCTCATTACGGCATGGCGCAGTGCAGGATCAACCATAGCAGCTCCGCCATATTTAATAAGTACCGTTTTACCTGTTGCATTTTTTATCCAAGGAAACGCTTCGATGAGAACCTCGGCGGTATGGCTGGATGTAATTTTTCTATCTCTTGCATATTTCATGAGCGGTAATCTCCATTAATAGAAACGTATTCGTGCGAAAAATCGCAGGTCCAAATCGTAGTCTGCGCAGAACCTGCCCCCAGATCGGCCTCGAGAACAATCTCAGAGGCCTCGAATCGTCGCAGAGCCTCCTCCTCATCGAAGGGCACTGGTAATCCCGCACGCAAAACAGGCATTCCCATTATGTCGATATCTACCTTCTCTTGCGCAAACTGAGCACCCGATCTGCCAAGCGCTCCCGCAATACGACCCCAATTGGCATCATGACCATACAGAGCCGTTTTCACTAAAGGCGAATTTGCTACCGTTCTGGCAGCGGCATCCGCATCTGCGTCATTTGCCGCACCACGAACAATGACGGTAACCAGTTTTGTGGCTCCTTCGCCATCACGAGCCATAGCACGTGCCAAATGCTGGGCAACACGGCAAAGAGCCGTCTTGAATTCGCTATAAGCAATGCTTTCTTTCGTAAAGGCTGCCTTATCCCTATCCTGGGCTGCTTTGCCAGAAGCAAAGATCACGCAGGTATCATTAGTGGAAGTATCACCATCAACCGTAACTTTATTAAAGCTGTTCTGAACAGCCTCCAAAAGTGCGTCATGAAGCAATTCCGGAGGAACAGGAGCATCGGTCGTAAGTGCTGAAATCATGGTGGCCATATTAGGCATAATCATGCCTGAGCCTTTTGCCATGCCGCCAACCGTAATTGTGCAACCCTCAAAGGCAGGATCAGCTGAGGTATAGGATACCGCGTATTCTTTTGGAACGGTATCGGTGGTCATGATTGCACACGCCGCCTTATGCCCCGATTCGTTGGTGGCACCCGTTTTTTTAAGTTCTTCATGGAGGGCAGAAACCCCTGTTTCAAAAGGAGTGACATCAAGCTGCTGGCCAATAACCCCTGTTGAGGCAACCAGTACATCCTCTTCAGCACATCCGATATGATCAGCTACTATTTCAGCTGTTCGTCGTGCATTTTCAAGCCCCACCACTCCAGTAGCTGCATTGGCAATACCGGAGTTGACGACAAGCGCACGAGCAAGACCAAATCCTTGACCGTGAAGATGTTCGCGAGAAATTATCACCGGAGCAGCACAAAAGACATTTTGAGTAAAAACACCTGCAGCGGGACATAATTCGTCAGCTTCCACCAACGCCATATCCAAACGCTGAGGATCGTCCCTAAATCCAGCGTGAATGCCGCCTGCCTTAAAACCGCGCGCAGAAGCAACGCCACCGTTTTCGATGGTGTTAAGCATCAAATCAGTCATAGTATTCTCACTCCTAAGAGGGGTTGGCAACACAAGAAAGAGAAGTGGTCTCGTCAAAACCACAGATAAGATTTGCGCATTGAACAGCCTGACCAGCTGCGCCTTTTACGATGTTGTCGATAGCGCATGTTGCCACAACACAACCAGCATTGGCATTATACGCAACTCCAACATGAGCTCGATTCGTTCCCACAACTGATGATGTTTTTGGTTGCTGCCCTAAAGAAAGCACCGAAACAAAGGAAGAATCGGCATACGCTGAAACATATCGTCGATGAATGGATTCTTGCGTTTCCTGCAAACGTGCTGCTTCAGTCAACTGAATAGTTACCGTTGAAAGCAGTCCGCGAGAAGCTGGAGCTAGATGAGGCGTAAATATCAAGCGACCAGGAATATTCAAAATCTGTTCTATTTCAGGCGTATGACGATGACTCGTCACGCCATAGGCTTCCAAATTCTCATTCGCAGACACAAAATGGGTACGGGATGTCGCGCTGCGCCCAGCGCCTGATACGCCAGAAATTGCATCGGCAACAACAATACCCTGAGAAAGCTCAATAACAGGTGCTGCCGCAAGTGATGTTGCCGTTGGATAGCATCCCGCACAAGCAACCAACACCGCTTCTCCTCCCGCATGCTTTTGAGCAGCATCTGCTATGGCCTGCCTGTTCAACTCAGGTAAGCCAAAGGTTGCGTAAGCCAATAACTCAGGAGAAGTGTGTTCTACCTTATACCATGCTTCGTAGGTTGCTCTATCACGCAAACGGTAATCAGCAGAAAGATCAATAACGCTTACTCCTGCGTTTAAAAGTCCTGGTGCTGATTTCATAGCAACGGTATGAGGTGTCGCCAAAAACACCACATCACAGGAAAATAATTCAGGATTATCATGCCTGGTATATACAAGATCGGTAACTCCGGTAAAGGCAGGATAAAGAGAAGAAAGAGCTACTCCTTCATCGGAATTAGAGGTTGCTACGCACAGTTCAAATTCAGGATGTCGCAGGATGATGCGAACCAGCTCTGCTCCCGCATAACCAGCTGCGCCTACGATACCCGCTTTTAACATTACCTCGTCCTTCTTTCTTCAAAAATCCCGTATATGCGTTTTACCTGACGTTACGTGTGAAAAATCTCTTAACACTCTACAAAATGCAGGTCTTATTAGGGTACTCCAAATTACGCCTTGCGAAAATATGTTACCGAAAAAAAATCGGGTTGCCACTCGCAAAGAATGACAACCCGATGAGGAGGGGGACCAAGTCCCAAAGGAATCGAAAAACATAAGGGTGAACCCCAAATTCACCTCGTAAAGCTTTCAGCCTTTTAATTACCTCGTAGTTTTTTACAGCTCACCCGCTTCAATAAGAAGAGCATATTCATGCATGGCCAGCTTATAGCTATTCTTGCCAAACCCTGCGATCTGACCAAGGCATTCGCATGCGGTAACTGACTTATGACGGAATTCATCACGCTTATGGATGTTAGACATGTGGCACTCAACAGCTGGAACTAATTCGTGAACCGATTCAAGAGCATCCATAAGTGCATAGCTGTAATGGGTAAAAGCACCGGGATTTAAGACCACAGGAATCTTCTCTCCAGTTTTATCAGCCTCAAGATAAAGCTCCTGCAAGTGATCAATCAAAGCACCTTCGCCATTTGACTGAAACGCATGAACCTCAAAGCCTAGCGTTGCTCCATATTCAGTAAGCTCCTGAATCAGATCAGCATAAAGCTGATTGCCATATTGCCCCTTGTTACGAATGCCGTAAAAATTATTGTTTGGTCCGTTGATGATTTCGAGACGACGCATAACTTCCTCCTTATCCGTGCCGAGCACGATTCGCGCTCGGCACGTGCTACCAACTCTTAGGGTACCTTCTTCGCCCTACGGCTTTTATACATATGCCCTATGGCACTATTACTATTTATTGATATATTCGCGGATATAGCGCTCAATGCCCGTAACGCACGCTACCAGCGTTTCATTCACGGGAGTTGGAACACCGTGCTTAGCTCCTTGAGCAACCACTGCACCATTGATAACGCCAACTTCGGTAGGACGATGTTTCTCTAAGCTTTGCAGAATGGATGGCTTGAAATCATAGGGAAGCCCTGCCCGTGCAAGCTCTAAAACGTCCATCGGGTTGCTGTAGGTAAGCTTAACGCCCGCTTTTGCTGCAACATCCATTCCTTCTTGAACAGCAGCCACTGCCGTATCTACCAGCTTTTCTTCCTGATACATATCGCCATAAGGAAGATGGGTGATACCACAAACCGCACCAGTAGCGACATTTACCAGCAACTTATCCCAGATCACACCCATGATATTGTCTGAAACAATACAGTGCATGCCCGCTTCCTCGAAAGCTTTTCCTATCTTTTGGACACGGTCACTTATCGTTCCATCCAATTCACCGATATAGGTATCTTTTCCTGGAATAGTAGCCTGAACACGGCCCGGTTCTAGCAGCATGCCGCCAATATAGGTTTTACCCCCGATCACGTGATCAGCGCCTACAACCTCGCTGAGGGCATCTTCTGCGCCAAGACCATTTTGGAGCGACATTACAGCGGTATCCGCTCCTACAAGCTCCTTGCCCTCTTCCATGGTTGCTTTCGTATCAAAAGCCTTGCACAGAACAATAACCAGATCACATACTCCAATACCATCAGGCGTAGTATGACCTACCGGATGAGCAACCTCTTCTCCTGTCGGAGTCACCATAACAAGGCCATCTTTATTAACGGCATCCATGTGAGCCTGACGTCCAACAAAATGAACCTCGTTGCCCGCTTTCGCTAAAGCACCGCCAATAGTGCTCCCAAGCGAACCGGTTCCCAAAACACAAACTTTCATAAAGAATTCCTCTTTCTTTATCCTTCAGCGCTCACCAATTCGATCATAGGTCCCTCTGGCAGCACAAACCAATTTCGTGGTTTGCCTTCCGCCTGCACCACTCCTTCAACGGCGTAGACCTTTTCCAGCACAGCATCCACCTCGTCTAAAACGATGCCAATGTGGGTGAGCTGACCGTCATCACGCTTGGTAGGATCAAACGAGTTATCACGCTGAAGCTGAATTCCTCCAACCCATACTTGTTCCATCGAGGCAACATCATCATGATCAAGTCCCTCGGGAGCAGTGAGGGTAATTTCAAGTCCGAGAACATTTTGAAAAAAACTGAGATCACGCTCGAAATTACGCGAGCGAATCGCTACATGATCAACATAAGGTTTTGTCATGTAATCCCCTCCCTTAACGCTTAGATCTTCGCTTTTATGGGCAAGTTATTCTTCTACCTCAAAGAACTTCAAAATATGCTTCGCTACGCACACCACGGTGCCGTCTTGGTTGGTCACGACAACATCGGCATATGTCTTCATAGCTTCTTCGTCAACTTCACAAACCGTGTAAGTAGCCGTGAGCGTATCGCCAAAATATACCGGTGCCGTAAAGCGCAAGTGATCATACCCGTACGATGCACTTGGAATAGGAGACTCGTACTTTTGCTGAATAAGCGTAGAGGCGGTGCTTCCCAGCGCAAAGGTCAAAACACCATGAACGATACGCGTACCATACTTGGTGGTCTTCATGAAAGCTTCATTGAAATGCATCTGGCTGTAATCACCGGTAATACCGCCGAACAGATAAACGTCAGACTCGCTAATGGTTTTTGTGAAGGTGCAGCTGTTGCCAACTTCCAAAGGTAACTTCGTCATGGGGTGTCCTCTCTTTTATAAACCTTGTTTTTGCAATTAACCTGGTTTACCAGCGGATAGATCATAGATACCTTCCGCCTTTAGCTACTACCCTACCCCAGATTGGCACAAGAATTCCCCGCATATTATTCATCGAACACCGCTGAATCTATGCATAAAAGTACTCGATGAAATACCTCTTTGAATGTTTTTGAATAACACCTGGTCAGCAATGATAAATTTGCAACCTTTTCACCTGATTCATTCATCAAAGCAAACAAAATAACTTATACAGTTTTGTTATGGATAGTTTTTATAGTTCGCCTACAATGAGAAGTTGTCCAAGGAGGAACCATGAACCTTGCCCAGCTTTCGTACTTTCGACATTTAGCAAAAATTCAACACTATACACGCGCTTCCGAAGAGCTGCATATTTCTCAGTCTGCTCTCTCTCATTCCATTGCATCACTTGAAGACGAATTAGGCTGTAGCTTATTTCGCAAAGAGGGACGCAATGTGTATCTCACCGACGATGGAAGGCTTTTTCAAACCTATGTTGACCAGGGACTTGCCTCGATCGAACAAGGAGTAGCTGAACTCCAGCAGCGCCACGGCATGCTGACGGGCGCTATTGAAATAGGTGCGATTGCCACCGTTCGATCAGGATATCTACCAGCTGCAATGAAAGCCTACACCGATAAATATGGATCGCTTGTTGAATTTCACGTGGCGCAAGGTGAAACAGCTCCGCTTAACCAACGCCTTGAACAGGGGATCTATGATTTAGTAATCGCAGGGCCTCATCACAAGCCAGATATTGAGTGCAAGACACTTTTTTACCAGCAGCTTGTCGTCGCCGTCCGACGCGATCATCCCTTGGCTTGTCTTGAGACTATCCACTGGGACAACTTAATAGGACACACCGTTAACACCTATCGTCGAGGAATTATGGTGGGTGAAACCCTTGAAGCATTTTTGAAAGCTACCAATGCTCCCCTTGAAAAGTTGACGCTTGTGCGCAATTACGAAGACGAGGTAATTCTTGGAGCGCTTGCGGTACATGAATCAAGCGTTGCCCTAACCATGCTGACCTCAAATTTGCTCCCTGACCCCAATATGGTCATCATCCCTCTTGAGGCAGAAGGGGCAGATACGTTTTACCCCATTTCTTTGACCTACCAAAAAAAGGCGATGCGTATGCCTGCTGCACAAAGCTTTATCGATTTCTTGCTGGAATTTGAAGCACCACCATATGAAAGAGACGACTTCCGCAAACCTCAAGCCTAGAGGAAAGCACCTTTGTACTCGCATAATTTCTTTTCTTCGAGTGCTTTCTTACTTTCAATTCTGTTAGTTTTTAAGCGAAGTAGGCCTAACAGGGGTAGGATTACTACTACCTACTTTAGAAAACATCCCTCAATTGGCTTGCCTACAACCCTGCAAGGAGCATCTATGAAAGACGGATTCGTTACTGTAGCCGCTGCAACACCTGTCATAACGGTTGCTGATTGCAATGCAAATACCCAGGCTATTTTAGAGTGCATTCATCAGGCCTATCGTGCAGGCGCGAAGATAATTGTGCTTCCCGAGCTCTGCATTACCGCCTACACCTGCAGTGATCTGTTTTGGCAAACCGAATTACTCGACCGCGCAGAAGATGCCCTTGACGATCTTATTGATAAGACACGTGAGATTGATGCCCTTGTTTTAGTGGGTCTGCCATTGCGCGCCCAAGGCAAGCTCTACAACGTTGCTGCCGTATTCCATGCCGGAGAGCTCTTAGGATTCGTTCCTAAAGTTAACCTTCCTGCCTATAACGAATTCTATGAAGCACGACATTTCACTTCTGGTCAAGCTGATATGGGAACCATATCTTTCAAAGGTAGGGAAGTTCCCTTTGGAACCAACTTGCTCTTCTGCTGTACCACCATGCCAGATCTTGTTGTTGCAGCAGAGTTGTGCGAGGACTTATGGGTTCCCAATCCCCCTAGCATCTCTCACGCCCTTGCAGGTGCAAGTGTCTTATGTAATTTATCAGCAAGTGATGAAATGGTCGGAAAACGCACCTATCGCGAGAGTCTTGTTTCAGGACAATCCGCCCGTCTGATAGCGTGTTATATCTATGCCACCGCAGGAGAAGGTGAATCGAGTACCGATTTAGTATTTGGTGGACACAATATCATCGCTGAAAACGGAACGATTCTTACAGAAGCCTCAAAGCTTCATGGCACCAGCGCCGAAAATACTCCCGTTTTAAGCAGTGTTGATGTTTCAAAACTTGCCGCAGAGCGTCGTCGCATGAGCACCTATCCTGCCACGCAAGCAAACTCCTATCGCAGAATTCCGTTTGCGTTGCACAAAGAGCAAACCACCCTCATCCGTCAGTTCGATGCAGATCCTTTTGTACCAAAAGATCCGAATCTCCTTGCACATCGCTGCGAAGAAATTCTTTCCCTGCAGGCTCTTGGTCTTAAAAAACGCCTTGCCCATACCCATGCCCAAACAGCAGTTGTCGGCATTTCTGGTGGACTTGATTCAACTCTTGCCTTGCTGGTTACCGCACGTGCCTTCGATTGGTTAGGAATGGATCGCTCCAACATACTGGCAATCACCATGCCTGGCTTCGGTACAACCGATCGCACTTACACTAACGCATGTGCTCTGGTTAAATCATTAGGAGCAACCCTTAAAGAAGTCTCTATTAAAAATGCTGTAATGCAGCATTTTGCAGATATTGATCACGATCCCGCAATCCATGACGTGACCTACGAAAATAGTCAGGCACGTGAGCGTACGCAAATTCTCATGGATATTGCAAATCAGCATAATGGTCTTGTTATTGGTACAGGAGATTTGTCAGAACTTGCTCTGGGATGGGCAACCTATAACGGCGATCACATGTCAATGTATGCCGTCAACGCCTCTGTTCCCAAAACGCTTGTACGCCATTTGGTGCGCTCATACGCTCAAGGCTGCGGCGATGAAGAGCTCTCTCGAATCCTGATCGACGTGCTAGAAACCCCGGTAAGCCCTGAACTGCTCCCACCGACCGATGGTGTTATCTCCCAAAAAACAGAAGATCTCGTAGGCCCCTATGAGCTCCATGATTTCTTCTTATACCAGATGCTTCGTTTTGGATTTACTCCCGCAAAAATTTATCGTATCGCCTGCTTAGCTTTTGAAGGTCGCTACGATACCGAAACTATTAAAAAATGGCTTCGAACTTTCTATCGTCGATTCTTCGCCCAGCAATTTAAACGCTCATGCCTGCCCGATGGCCCCAAAGTCGGCAGCATTGCAGTATCCCCTCGAGGCGATCTTCGCATGCCATCCGATGCCAGCGCGCAGGCATGGCTCAAAGAAATAGATGCCCTTTAAGAAGAGCTCTTAACGAATTTCATAGCGTCCGGGCTTGCGCTTAATTTCGCGCGGTTCCATAGCGGGGTATCCCAAGATGATGCCGCCGACAAGCTTGCCATGATCGGGGGCAAACTTCTTATGCAACGCATCTCCCGCTTGGCAGACAGCCTCAACCCAGCAAGAAGCAATCCCTTCGGCATGCGCCATCAAAACAGCGTTTTGCATAGCAGCAGCAACACTTTCGATGCAGCTTGGCATCATATCATCGCTGTACTGAGGCTTATTCAAAAACGCGAGAAGAATTGTTCGGGATCCCCCTAATGCGGTAAGGAATTCCATAGTCTCCTCCACGATTTCCGGGTTGTTTTTAAAACGCTCTTCAAGTTTTTTGCGTTCTGAAAAAGCAGTGGTACCCATCTCAGCAATCAGATAAGCAAGATCCTCATCCTTGGTAAGAGCCACGAAATACCACGGCTGTAGATTCTGACCCGATGGTGCCCACATAGCCGCCTCGAGTATTTTTTCAAGCTTTTCTCTTGGAAC
>USIG01000011.1 GCA_900554685.1 uncultured Cryptobacterium sp. | reverse complement strand
CCGCGCCGCCCCGTAGAAATATGGGGCGGCTTACACCACTTTTCGGGACATGATTCAATATTTCTTGGCTTGTTACAACAATCATCTGCTTGGTTACAAGCATCGAACAATCCCGCTCAAATCCATCCCCCGATTCGAGCAGTTTTGACAAAAATCCGGATTTGTTTTTGCCCTAAGAAAAACTAAAGCCCGTCGAAACGGGCTTTAGTTGATTTTTAGCTTTTGTGTTGAAATACGGGATTGTAACCGCTTGGATAAAACAATCCTTTAGTAGCGAACGTAGATCATATCAGAGTGAACTGCACTGACTTTTACTACATCGCCAGTTTGTGGAGCATGAATCATCTGACCGCCACCAATATAAATTCCGCAATGGTGACTGTTAACGCAAATATCACCAGGCTGAGGATTGCTTACACGAGTCCAGCCCATGAAGGTACCTGTAGTCCCAAGGCGAGTACCATAAGAACCACTCAAACAATAGCTAACCAAACCAGAGCAGTCAAAAGAGCTAGGACCGCAAGCACCCCAAGCATAAGGCTTACCAAGCTGTGCATAAGCACGATCGACAACGGTATTGCCCGTCACCGTCTGAGGTTTGCTGTTGTTGTTGCTATTGCTTGGCTTAGAAGGTGTTACGTTGCTGGGATTATTAGTGGTGCCACCAGTGTCTCCCGTATTAACGTTTCCTGATTCAATAGCCTGTTCAGCAGCCTGAGCTTGTGCAGCTTCTTCGGCAGCCTGCTCCTGCTGTACTAACTGAGCTGCCTCAGCAGAAAGGCTATCATATACCGATTGCATTTCCGAAACTTTAGCATCAGCGGCATCAGCTACTTGCTTTGCCTCTTCAGCCTTGTCAGATGCTACCTTAGCCTGTTCTTCAGCTTCAGCCTTAGCAGCTTCGAGCTCTTCACGAGCGGTCTTAGTCTGCTGTACTAACTGAGCATCATCCTGGTTCATATCCTCCAAGATGTTCCACGTAGTTGCAAAATCCTCGAATGAAGTAGCACCAAGGATTACGTCCAAAAACGTGGTGGAACCGGAACGATACATGTCACGTGCACGATCGCCCAACTTTTCCTGATAGCCCTGAATTTCAGTGGTTTTTTCTTCGATCTGCTTTTGAGCTTCATCTACTTTAGCTTCAGCATCGAGCTGTTCTTGCAAAGCGTTCTGATAATCGCCGCTTGCCTGATCAAGCTCTGCCTGATAAGCGTTGAGTTTCTCAAGAGCAGCATTCGCTTCTGCCTGAGCATCGTCTGCCGGACTTGCGAAAGCGCTTGATGCTGGAATGGCTAAGCCTACTGCTAATACCACCGCAAAAAAGCTCGTCAAAACGGCCTTCGCGTTGACCTTACGTACTTGTTCAGCCATAAAATTAAGCCTCCTTATGGCTCACTATCCGCTTTGCTGATTGCGTTACCTATTTCAAATATACAAAGCGT
This sequence comes from uncultured Cryptobacterium sp., assembly GCA_900554685.1. GTDB lineage: Bacteria > Actinomycetota > Coriobacteriia > Coriobacteriales > Eggerthellaceae > Anaerotardibacter. The sequence goes on along the minus strand of USIG01000011.1, from coordinate 24,718 downwards.
GAGCTTGCTTCATGGTAACAAAAGGACAACACTCAATCAAAGTAATGTGAAGACGGGCTTCATAACACCAGGTCATTGTCTTACTTGTCTTTTTCATATTCCGTTTTGTTCTTAGCAATCTGCTCTTCGACATAACGAAGCTCGCGTTCATAGCGGCGTTGAGCTTCCTGAGCTCCAAACGTCTGCAAGTTATCAGGAGAAGCAAGTTTTGCCTCAAAACGTAATCCCTTAAGAGAAGCTGCCTTAGCTTGAATAAACAAGAAAGCAAAGCCCAGAATACCTGCCACTAGCGAGGCTGCCAAAATTGCAACCTTTGCAATCATGACATCTTCGGGGCTTACGAAAGCCAAGTTTGCAACAAAGATCGCCATAGTAAAACCAACACCGCCCAGCAATGCAGCGCCAAGCATGTGCGCCCAGTTTACGTTTTCAGGAAGAGAGGAAAGTTTACTTTTAACGATAAGAAAGCTCATAAGCATAATGCCTAAAGGTTTGCCTATGACGAGGCCGAAAAATACTCCTAAGAAAATAGAGTTGCTGACGATATCGCCAAAGGCCGTCTGCGTAAAAGCAACATCGGCATTAGTAAGCGCAAAAAGCGGAAGGATTGCAAAATATACCCACGGATACAGCTTGCGCTCCAAACGCGTTGCGGGGGGCACTACATGACGAGCGACCCGCTCCAAGCGCGTTACGCTTGCCAAATAATCCGCCTGCCCAATAACCGGTTCGTCCGGAACAAACGTTTCGTGCGCTTCCCTTACGCGCTCGCCCGACCAGTCCGCGAAACTTTTCAAATCAACACGCGAACCTGAGGGAATAACAAACGCCAAAAGAACACCAGCAATAGTCGAATGAACGCCCGACATAAAGATGCAGTACCACAGCACAGCTCCCACTAACAGGTACGGAAGAAGAGAATAAATATGAGATCTATTCATAAGGGCTAACGCAATAAGCACCACAAGCGCCGCGCCCAGCCACACCAAAGATGGGCTTTGGCCATAGAAAATAGCGATGACAAGAATTGCCACGATGTCGTCCGCTACCGCAAGAGTGCTCAGAAAGACGCGTACTCCTGCAGGAACACGCGAACCTAAAAGCGCTAAGATTCCCAGCGCAAAAGCAATGTCAGTTGCAGTAGGTACGCCCCAGCCCATCATGGTATCGGGATTGCCTGCGTTGAACAGCAGGTACACCACGATAGGCATCATGACACCACCAAGAGCAGCACCAACAGGCAAAATAGCTTGGCGAATATTGGTGAGTTCGCCCACGGTCATTTCGTATTTAATTTCTAGGCCAACCAGCAGGAAAAAGATAGCCATCAAAATATCATTGATGATATGAGCAAGAGACATTTCGGCATGGGCAGTGCCAAATCCAAGAGACACCTCAGTATGCCAAAACTCGTAAAACGATTCGTGGAAGGCGGTGTTTGCCACAATGAGAGCGATGATGGCACCAAGCAGCATTACCCCAGCAGCTTTCGTGGTGGAATGAGTAAGCTCTACGATTTTGTGATACCGACGTTGATGGCCTTCTGCCTCTTTGATGAAAATGTCGGATTCGTGATGATGATGCTGAGCCATACAAAAGACCTTTCACCTCAGTTAAGTGCATTGCACCCATCAAGCCTAACACCTTTGCGCGTTTTTGCCTGTCCGCACGTGAAAGCAAAATTGCTCCGTGGGTTTTGCTTCTTAAAGCGCGCATCTGCTTTCCCTAACAAGAACGTACAGTTTGGTTATCTAGGCAAAGACGAAACGTCTAGTTTTCGACAAACATTTGGTGGTCTTGTTAAAGGTCTACTTTGTTTTATCCAAAATACCAGAAAACGACGACCTTTAATATTTCTCGTTAAGAAGCTGACACGTTCGGTTTAATGTTCAGACGCATGCTCGGTTTAATGTTTGGTTTAAAACTCATGCATGCAAACGCCAAAATACCCCTTACGAACCATGAACGCGCTCAAAATATTCCCACAACTGATCAAAAGTGCGTTAGACTGATAGATGAAAACGGTAGACGAGGGGAATTGGAAAGCCGTTTCCAGCTGGGAGGATCACCCGCATGCGGTTCATTGCACCGCAGCTGTTGTTTCATCTCCTTTTAAAAATACTCGGCACCCACTCCTTAAGTCACATCGTAATGTAGGTTCCAGTATGAGAGGTGAAACTATGGATATCACCATCACCGGTCGCAAGATGCCTGTAACTGAAGCTTTGCGTGCTTATGCAGAAGAAAAAATTGGCAATTCCATGAAGGTTATGGATATTGATCCGCTTACCGCTGAAGTTGTTCTTCATGTTGAAAAGAATCCCGCCAACCCCACTCCTGCTACCTGCGAAGTAACAATGCGTGCTCGCGGTCATATTATTCGTGTTGAGGAACGCGATGAAAATATGTACGCTGCTATCGATGTAGCTGCTGCTAAAGCTCTTCGTCAGCTCCGTAAGTATAAGACGCGTGTTATCGACAAGAAAATTGCCGATGCTCCTGTCGTAGACAAAAGCGCTCCTGCAACCGAGCTTGATCTTGATGGTTTGATGGCAGAGCTTTCCCAGGATGACGAAGTAGTACGTGTAAAGGATTTGGTACTTGAGCCTTTAACTGAAGAAGAAGCTCTTATCCAGATCGACCTCTTGGGTCACGACTTCTTTGCTTATATCGATCGCGATACCAACGCCTTCTGCATTTTGTATCGTCGTACCAATGGCGGTTACGGCCTGCTTAAGCAAACAGACCCAGAATAATTCAAGCGCCACAACCAACAAAGCGTTTTACGAATCGCGCCTGCTTTGTTGGTTCATAACTCGGCATAGCTAAGGGAGCTCATATGAGCTCCCTTTCTTGCATAATTGCATTTCAGTTTTAAACAATAGATCAAGCCACTCAACGTTACGCTTATGCTGTTTCTGCAATGATTGCGATCTGTTTTTTACAGTGTGCAAATAGTACGAGCATCCTTAAAAAGCGACTACTACTCTCTCTGGGAACTTTCAGGGACCAATAAACAAAGTGTTAGCAACAGTATTACTTACGGCTCTACACCCACTAACAACATAGGCTCAGTAGTTAGGTCATTTTGTTCCCAAAAAGAGAAAAGCGTTTCTGGAAGTCTTATAAATTCTGCAGGCTGATCAAGATGCAAATCTTGCACTGATTCCACCGAAAACATATTGATCATCAGCGCCGAACTGAAAGGCAACTCCTCATCAGGTCACTCGATGGTAGCATCAGAATATAGGCAATTGTAAATAAAAACGACGTAACCGACTCCATGAATACGCTTGCAGAGTGCGATGACTGGAGTACTGGTAACAGAAACTTAAACCAAAATACCGATCATTATACTTGACATAATGGGGTGTTTTTCTAATCAAGGAGTCAATTCATGAGATCAAAGACACTTGTGGCACTGTCTTTTGTGCTGATTGGGGTGCTTTTAGTGAGCGTATCGAATATAAATTCCTCCAACAACCACTATGTCGGAGGATCAAGTTCTCATTTGTCATATATATCCGGGCTTGTAACGTCTATCGACACAAGCAAAAAAATATTACAGCTACGTCCAGAGGATAATTCTAACGGAGCCAACAATGATCGCATCGTCATTGATTGTTCCAGCCTTTATCCAACAGAATTTGAATATTCCTTTGACTCACTTTCAACAGGAGACTTAGTAACAATAGGCTACTTTCCTCCCTTTAAAGATTCTATAAAAGCGTATTGCATTGCCGAAATACATAAGGGAGACAACGAAATGAATGATAAAACCGAAAAAACTGAGCAGACGTAATCCCATTAAGCTAGGCCTTGTTAGTAACCACTGGAGCAATAGTAGCAGGATGGCCGTCGGACTCCTTTGGCTCAGCCACAGATCTTGGCATAGAAAAGGAAGCTCATATGAGCTTCCTTTTTCGTATTTGCGCCTTTAATATTGCGAGTGTTACATCTTTTACGCACTTAAGCATTTTGGGTTAATGATTAAAACCTATAACTATAGCCTGCTTTGCACTTGTTTGCTTAATCCGCATTGCCCTCCGCAAAACGCGCCAAGAAAGCCTTGGTTCGTTCGTGCTTCGGGTTGCCAATTACTTCTTTAGCGGGGCCCTCTTCAACGATGACGCCACCGTCCATAAAGGCAACACGATCCGCCACGTCACGCGCAAATGCCATTTCGTGCGTAACAATAACCATTGTCATATGCTCATCAGCCAGCTCGCGAATTACCCGCAAAACCTCCTGGGTTAATTCAGGGTCGAGCGCTGAAGTGGGTTCATCGAAAAACAGCACATCAGGATCAAGCGCCAATGCACGCGCAATAGCCACACGCTGCTGCTGACCACCAGAAAGCTCACAGGGAACCATATCTTCCTTACCCGCCAAACCCATTTTTGCCAAAAGCTCGCGTCCTTTCGCAAGCGCTTCTTCTTTAGGTTTTTTCTGAACACAGATAAGCGCATCGGTCACATTTTGCAACACGGTGTAGTGAGGAAACAGATTGAAATTCTGGAAAACTAAGCCGTAGCGCTTCTTTGCCTGCGCGAGGACCTCTTTGCCACCATACACGGCCTTACCATTTGATTCTGAAGTTGTTACTACTTCCAAATCCCCATAGGAAAGCGATCCCGCATCAAGCGTTTCCAAAAGCGTCATACAGCGCAAAAGAGTAGATTTGCCTCCGCCCGAAGGCCCAATAATGGACAAAACATCGCCTTGTTCAACAGTTACCGAAATATCTTTCAACACAGCATTGCTGCCAAATGCCTTTTGCGCATGTTGGAGACTAACAACTGGTGTATTTCCCATAATGAAACCTCTTTTCAAAACCTCTGCGGCTTTAGGCCTTTTCGGCCCTAGGTTTGTAAATCCTTTACTAGTCGTGGTAGGCCCAGTTATAACGGTAGGTCCAGTCGTGGTGGCGGGCCCAGTTATAACGGCAGGCCTAATCGTGGTGGTAGGCCTAGTTATAGCAGTACGCCTAGTCGTGGTAGTAGGCCATCTTCTTTTCAACACGACCAATAATAAATTCGATAAGCAAGCAGAACACCCAATAAATAAGTGCAGCAAGTGCATAAGGAATCATGGATACCTCGCTTGCCGAAATAGCCTTTGCCACTGAGAACATTTCAGCAACACCCAAAACGAATGCCAAAGACGTATCTTTAACCAACGTAATAATTTCGTTGCCCATAGCTGGCATAATGCGCTTGATTACCTGTGGAAGTACAATCTTAAAGAAGGTCTGAGAACGCGAATACCCCAAGACAAGAGCCGCTTCATATTGACCACGAGGTATTGACTGTAAGCCGGAGCGGTATATTTCAGCAAAATACGCTGAGTAGTTAAGAATAAAGCCCACAGCGCACGCCCCATATTTCCAATCAGGGCTCATCGAAATCCCAAACAGGTAATAAGGCCCAAACATAAATGCCATCAACTGCAGCATCAAAGGGGTGCCGCGTAAGATAGAAATATAAAACTGAGCAATAAGGGACAGCGGCCTAAACTTTGACATGCGGCAAAGTGCCACCACAATGCCAAGAGGCAGTGACCCCACAAGAGTGATCACAAAGATCCAAGCGGAAAGCCCCAGTCCCTCAAATAGGGCTCCCACCATAACACTTAGTTCCATATCTTCCTCCCTATGGACAAAAGGCCGGAATTATCTTTTCGATGCCCTGGAACCCCAGCCTTACCACTTCGTTTTCATCCGTTCTCATTTGTTAGATATAAGCACTTTTACCGCTATTCATCCACACGATTACTTTTGCTGTCATCCTCCCGCGCTACTTCTTTCTTGCATCCTTGCAAGCTAAACAAGAAGCATCTTTGTGCTCATGGGGCACCTGTCTCAAGAGCGCTTGCCTTAAGAACATCTGTCTCAAAGCCATCTGCCTCATAAACGCTTTCTATAAGAGCGTCTACCCAAGACAAGATCAAGAAGACGACGAGAGCTCAGTGCGCATATCTAACAACTCAGAAACGCAACAAAGGGCGGAGGGAAATTCCTCCGCCCATAAAATAGCTATTACGCGCTTTAAATCCTACTTCAATACCCAGTTATCAATGCTCATACCATAATCGGCATATTTGTTGATGAGCTCTTCTACCGTGCCATCTTCATACATTTCCTTTAAGGTGTCGGTTACTTTCTGAGCCAAAGCTTCATTGCCCTTCTTGAAGCCAACCGCATAATGCTCAGAGCTCAGAGGCTCCTCAAGCATCGTATAGGTGCCTTCGTTCGCAGACATCTGATACTGAGCAATAGACAAATCGCAAGCAACCGCATCTACCATGCCAGACTCAAGCTGCATAAATGCATTATTGTAATCACCTAATGTTTGAAGCTCAGCAAAAGTACCAGCAAGCTCTGCCTGATCGCCCTCGAGAACATCAAGCGCCGCAGAATCAACCTGCGTTACAACAGTTTTGCCTGCAAGACCCGAAAAATCAGTAATACCTGAATCAGACTTCACCACAATTACTTGCTCATTGAGCATGTAAGGTTCAGAGAAGGTGTAGTCATTTTCGCGACCTTCCATGGTAAAGCCGTTCCAGATGCAGTTAATGCTGTCCTGATTCAAAAGAGCGTCTTTGGTATCCCAGTCAATAGCCTCAAGCTGAATGTCCCATCCATTGCGCTTTGCAACCTCGGTAGCTAAATCAAGGTCAAAGCCGGTAGGCTGGTTGTTTTCGTCCATAAAACCATAGGGAGGATAGCTGTTATCGAAGCCAACAATAAGCGTGCTGATATCTGCAGACGTATCTTCGCTGGAGTCTGCTTCTTCATTAGAAGAAGAGCAACCCGTAAGAAGAACAGCCGACAAGCAAGCAACGCAGGCAAGAGTCAGCAGGGTAAGTAGTTTCTTTTTCATGAAAACCTCGCTTCATGGTTCGCCAATATATTTCGCCATCTACAAGCAAGTTCTTTAGAACGGTAATCGCTGTAGCGCTTTAGCACTCTACCATACTAAAGCGTTGTGAGTATACCATAGTTCGTTGCTGTTTCGAAATTAGGCATGAACGGTTTATTTCGTTAATTCTTTAGATGAGAAAATTTAGCTCTACCAAAGCTTCCCTCACACTACTACAATAAGCGCACTATGAAGAATTTACCCATCATACGTATGGCCACTGTTGCCGATGCTGCTGCGTTGCGAGAGATTTATCTCCCCTACGTCCGCACTACTGCGGTTACGTTTGAATTGGAGGATCCTACGCTCGAAGATTTTACCGAGCGCGTCCGTAAAACGCTTGAGCGCTACCCTTATATTGTTGCTGTTGAAGACGGTGAAATTGTTGGGTACGCCTATGCATCTGCATTCCGCCCCCGTGCAGCTTATCTTCATTCCATCGAAACTTCCATCTATATGCGTATGGATTATCGCGGCAAGGGCGTTGGACGTCGTCTGTATGAAACGCTCGCAAAACTGCTGGTTCTGCAAAACGTCTTTAATATGGAGGCTTGCATCGCCCATTGTGATCCTGCCGACGAATATGTACCTGCTACCAGCCGCCTTTTTCATGAGCGTCTTGGGTTTAGACTGGTTGGCAAGTTTACGCGGTGCGCCCACAAATTTGGACGTTGGTATGACATGATCTGGATGGAACGCATCTTAGGAGACCATATTGCCAATCCCGAACCATTTAAGCCTCTTCCCGAGGTCGACCAAGAAAAGGTTGCAGCCATACTTGAATCCGCTTAAAAGCAAGTAGCTCCCAATTATTGGTTTGGGGTTAGTTAGTGTTCGAGTTTGAAATTAGTTAGTACTCGAGTCAGTGCTCAAACATTTCATGCATGTTCGAAACTAATTTCGAACTAATTCTTAAGATTCGGCTTTACAAACGCTATCGCGATAACGAGCACTGCAATTGCGCAGAGCGCCGAAAATCCAAATCCCAAATGATAGCCCCATACAGGAGAACCTATCGCAGGGCCAACCACCACAATTGCGCATACCATAAGAGCGGTACCCAACGACGCAAATGCCTGACGAACCGCCGTTCCAAAGGAAGAGGCATCGGTCATAAACCAAGGGGGAAGCTTAGACATTCCCCAAGAATTCAGCGGGCCAATCAGACCTGATACCCCTGTGGCGCGAATTCCCTGCATGACGAAAATTGCCCAATAGGGGGTATTTTCATCCACAAAGGCCATCATCGTTGCTCCAAGCGCTAGAAAACAAGCCGCAACAATAACAACGGGACGCGCCCCTATCTTGTCAGTCAAAATGCCTGCAAGAGGGTTGATAAAGAAAGCTGCGATAGTTCCTGGCAAAAGCGCCAATCCCGCCAAAAAAGCACTTCCGCCCCAAAGGTTTTCAATATAGAGCGGAATAATCAGGGTAATTCCCATGAAGCTGGCATACAAAAAGTTGCTTGCCCAAAAACTTACCTGATATTGCCGTGAATGAAGAATCTCAAGATGAACAAGAGGGTATTCCACGCGATGTTGACGACGCATGAAAAGCACTAAGAACACCGCGCCCACCAAAACGGGAAGCCAAATAAAGGGACTGGTTAGCTCATAGCTTGACGCGTTGGAAAAACCAACAAGCAGACCGCCAAACCCAAGCGCTGATTGGCAGAGGGAAAGAACATCAAGACGCATGCTGCAATCTTCAGCAGGGGTTTTCCTAATCGCAAACAGAGCAATAAGTGTCAGCGCAAACGAACAAAGTGCCAAGACAACAAAAAAGCTTCGCCATCCTGTTGTCTCAAGCATCCAACCGCCAATAGTTGGTCCGATATTAGGAGCAAACCCCATAGCAATGCCCGAAATACCCATCGCGGTCGCCTGCCTATCGGAAGGCACTGAGGTCATAATGAGGCTCATCATCATAGGCATAGTAATGCCCGCTGAAATAGCTTGAAGCACACGTCCCGCTATAAGCATGGGAAAGTTAAGCGCCACCGCGTCAACAACACCACCAAGAACAAGCAACAGCAACGAAGCAAGGATTACCTTTTTAAGTTCGAAACGTCTCATAAGGTAGGTAACCGCAGGAACCGTGATTCCGAGAACCATCATATAGAGAGTTGTGACCCACTGACCAATGCCTGCATCAACCCCGAAGTCTTGAGCCATTCCTGCAAACATTGAATTGAGGGCCGTCTGCGATAAGTTACCAAAACACGACCCCAGCATAACAAGAGAGACAAGTAGGACTACATAGCCTATGTCCGACTTTTTCGTATTTGTCTCATTCGTCATGATTTACCTCACAACTCGCGTTATCTTAATAGTTCTCGAATTTTCACATTTCGTATGCATTTAATCCAGAATAAAGTTTTTGAAGGTATTGTTTTATACGTGAATAGGATGAACGAACATAATACTCCCCAAAACGCTGAGCGTTCTTTTGAAGAACGTTTCTCTGAAGAGCGTTCCCCGAAAGAACATTCCCAAAATCTAGAGAGTTCTCCAGAACAACATTCCCAAAATTTAGAGCGCTCTCTAAAAAGCACTTCATCCTCTCATGCCCACTCCTCGTCTACACCTTACGACAAAGCTCCTTCAACCAAGATGCTTGTTTTTAGTTGGGGCGCAGTTGTGGTGATGGCTGGCATCATTTTCTGGATGTCTGCCAATACAGGCACCAACATCAACCAAGGGCTCGGTATTATATCGGCAATAAAAGCATTTCTTTCCTCCCTTGCCTACAGCATTGCAGGCTATGATGTTGATGTTTCTCCAGTGGGACACTTCGTAGAATATTTTATCTTTGGAATCCTTCTTATAAATGCCCTGCGCTTACACATGCCGCTTTCTCGTGCGCTTTTATGCGCCATTATCATAGGAAGCGCATACGGCGTTACCGATGAATTCCATCAATACTTTGTCCCTGATCGCAGCTGTGATCCCCTCGACTGGCTCGTAGACACCATCGCTGTATCAGCAGGAGCATTTCTTTGCCGTATTATTCTTAGCCGCGCTCTTTCGAAAAAAGCCAAGAAAAACGTTCTTTAAAAGCGTAGGCACCCATCGTTTTACGACAGGTGCCTTTTCGTTCACTCTCTTGTTAGTCAAGAGGATCCGCTCGAGGGTTTGTCTGCTTCGGCAAAAAAGGACAAGACAAAAGGCGTCATCTCCAAAGAGCCCGAACAAGAGATGCGCCGGCGAAGAGGTGCAGAGGATTTCGCCTGAAGCATGTTGTTCCCTCTAAGTTAACCATGGATAACTTATAACACTTGCAAACCGCAGTCAACTAGTTTTTCGAATTTTTTCTTGAACGGAACGGTAAGAACATAAAAAGCGCCGACGCAAGAGGGGTATCACGTCGGCGCAAGCGACAAAAAGCCGAAGCTTAGGTATCGCTCCTAGTGTTTATTGTCTCACCTGGGGTTTCAAAAATGAACCTGTTATTCTGATTTTTTTCATAGATGGTTTCTATAGATTAGGTTATCTAAATTCTCTGTGCAATTTCTTCTGCAAGCTTCTCAACTTTTGTCTGCACACCGCCTTATCAGCTCAACATTTTATCAACAGCATCTTTAAACGTGCCATAATAGAAGAGGTCCTTAAGACTTTAAACCCATCAAACTTAAGGAGAGGGGTTCTTATGAAGTACCGTCGTATTCTTGTTCCATTCGATGGATCGGATCATGCACAAGCCGCTTTTACTACCGCACGTGAGCTTGCGCTTCAGTCAGACGAGACGGAAATTTTCGTCGTAAATGTTGTTCCTATGGCGCTTGCCTCTTCGCTTTCCGAAGGCGACCTTGTAACAGGTGGCGCGTCGGCCTTTGTCGACCAAGAAAGCTACACCGCTCTTATCGATGCTTCCCTTAACAATATCAAGCAGGAGATAGACGATGTCGTTGGCCCACTTTTGGATGGATTGCCTGAAGAGCGCGTACATATTGAAGTAGTAACCTATCCATCTCCCGTCAGCGGATTAACCGAATATGCCAACAATCACGAATGTGACTTGATTGTTATGGGCCGTAGAGGCTTAGGCGCTATTCGTGGCATGCTTGGCAGCGTAAGCTATGGCGTTTTACGCAACGTAGATATTCCTGTACTAACAGTAAAGTAAGTAGGTAAAGGGATCAAAACTAAACGAGTTCTTTGGATAAGAAAAGGCTGGAAACTTTTGTTTCCAGCCTTTTTGAGTTTCAGCTTCTTTGATCTCCTAACATCCCACTACGCCTTATCTTTCCTTTTGTCCTTAACGACTCGATACAACATCATTACCACAAGAAGCGCCAGCAAATATCCAGCCGCATCAAAAGCAAGATCCAGCACATCGAACTCGCGCCCAACTACAAACAATTTGTGGGTTTGATCAAAGAGCGACAGGCCCACACAAATTCCTAGCGCCAGATTCCGACATTTAACTGAACCGAACCGTCTTTTAAACCAAAGCAGTACTGCTAGCGCAACAAAGAAACCGACAACAAAGAATTCTGCCGTGTGCGCCAGTCTACGTAACAACTTATTGAGGAACGGCAAGCTATCAGGCTGTAGAGAAATACCAATAAACGACAGCGCGCTATAAATACCATGCGCCACAAAAGACGACAGCTGCGTTGTTTCTTCGGGAGTTTGCTCAGTAAGAAGATAAATAATAAGAAGGGATATTCCTAATCCCACAAGGACAAGAAACTTGAGAATGAATCTGAAATTTTGGGCATGGTTTCTTTTCATGTAAGAGAATTAGCACAACATGCCCAATTGATTGCACCCTTTGAACACTTTGAAAATAGGTAGGCTTAAGCAATTAAAACATTAACAACGCTCTTCGGTTGCTATCGACATAAGATATTTACCGTAGTCTGTTTTGCTTAGTTTTTCTCCGAGATGAAATAGCTCATCAGCGGTTATGAATCCACGTCGGTAAGCAATTTCTTCAACGCAAGCGATGTAATAGCCTTGCCGCGACTGCACCGCTTCCACATATTCCGCAGCCTTAAGCAATCCTTCAGGGGTGCCCGTATCCAGCCAGGCCATTCCGCGTCCTAATATTCCTACCTTTAGAAGTCCTTGTCCTAAATAGACATTATTAACGCTAGTAATTTCTAGCTCACCACGTTTTGATGGCTGAATGGTTTCGGCGATTGAGCAAACGTTCGAATCGTAGAAATACAAACCCGGAACGGCAAATTTACTTTTTGGTTGTTCGGGCTTTTCTTCAATACTTATAGCGTTAAGGTCCTTATCGAATTCTACAACGCCGAACGCTCGAGGGTCCTTAACCTGATAGCCAAAGATAACCGCACCACCCTTTTCTTCAATGCGGTAGCGCGCGGATATAAGCGTCCTGGTTAAATCTTGGCCATGAAATAAGTTATCCCCTAAAACGAGAGCACATGAATCGCCATCGAGATAATCTTTGCCGATCAAGAATGCTTGGGCTAGCCCGTCTGGCTTGGGTTGTTCAGCGTAGTAAATACGCATTCCTAAAGCAGCGCCATCGGATAATAGCTGTTTATAAGAGGGCAATGACACCGGATCAGAGATAATAAGAACTTCCCGAATTCCCGCTAACATAAGAGTTGAAAGGGGATAGTAAATAAGCGGCTTGTCGTAAACCGGCAGCAGTTGTTTACTTACCGCCTTCGTAATGGGATACAGACGAGTGCCCAACCCGCCCGCAAGAATGATGCCTTTCATGGTATTTTCCTGAGCAATCAAAGAAAGGTTATTGCATGAAGATCTTACAGTTATGAAAACCTTATTATTTAAAGATTTCCTTTTCGCTTCGCCTCATATTGCGCGCTGGATTTCCGATAACAGAAGAGTTTTCTGGAACATCTTTATATACAGCAGAATTAATTCCGATCACCGAATCGTGGCCAATTGTTATTCCATCTCTACAAGCCGCGCCGGCTCCATAGAATATATTCTTTTCAAGCGTAGTATGCCCGCCAATAAAAGAAGCCGCACAAATAATGCTGTTTTCGCCAATAGTTACATCATGCCCAACAATGGCATTCCTGTAAATATAACTATTAGGCTTCAGAACAACCCTGCTATCAACACTGCAGTCATCAACAATAACCCCTTCCCCTATTTCAGCTGAAGGCGATACAAAGGCATCAGGGTGAACCCAGGTTGCTCCCTGATAACCAACTGCTTTTATCTTTTTCCACACTACTTCTCTAGCTTTTGGATTACCTAAGGTCACAAGAAACTTCAAGTCATTCGGCGAATACAGCTTTGAAGCATCTTCAAACGAATAGACCTTTAGTCCATACGATTCTGTTAAACCAGGAGTATCGTCAATAAACACTACCTTTTCAAATTCTTCTGCAATATGAGGATCAATTTCTAGTTGATCGTAGAGCATTCTTCCCGTAGCTCCAGCTCCATACAGCCCCAATAACATACATATCCTCCTTCTTATTTTCTACATGTTGATCTCGCTATTTACACTCAGATTACCGAGAGCGAACGCAAGAGCGGCAGCTTATGATTACGTCACAGATCTGATTAACCTCTTTTTTCGAAAGCTCCCCATACATAGGTAGAGCTAGCACTCGATTCGCACGATCTTTTGCAATAGGGGTTTCAGAGCTATCAAAAGAGTTTCGGTAGCAAGCAAAATCACTTGTCAAGGGATAGAAATACTTTCGAGAAATAATGCCTTGCCCGAATAGGGCTTCAAAAACTTCATCACGAGTTGCGCCAAATGAATCCTCGAAAAAGACTGGCATATAGGCATGGTTGCTCTCCAGGCCAGGCTGTTGATCAATAAAGGTGAGTCCCTGAACGCCCGATAAGCGATCGCGATAACAATTCTCAACTTTTGCACGTGCGCTTATCTCGTCTTCAACATGACGTAAATTACATAGACCCATTGCAGCGCAAAATTCATTCATTTTGGCATTTCCGCCTATACGCTCCACCTCTTCAGGTCCCACAATTCCGAAATTCTTTAGTTCATTGAGCGGATTCTTTAATGCCGGATCCTTGAAGCAGACTGCCCCTCCCTCGATGCTGTTAAATACTTTTGTTGCATGAAAAGAAAACATGCTTGCATCGCCAAAAACAGCCGTAGAAACTCCATTCAATTTCACGCCAAACGCATGAGCCGCATCGTAAATTACTTTCAGCCCATAGCAATCGGCGATTTTCTGGATAGCTTCTATATCGCATAGGTTTCCATACACATGAACAGGAATAATAGCGCTGGTACGAGGCGTAATAAGATGCTCTATTGAAGCGGGGTCAATCGTGCAATCATCAGGCTTAATGTCAGCAAAAACAGGAGTTAAGCCTTTGCGAACTATTGCATGAGTAGTACTTGCAAACGTAAAAGGGGTCGTGATCGCTTCGCCGGTAAGGCCAAACGCCTCAATCGCGCATTCAAGGGCATTGTGACCGTTCGTGAAAAGCGCTAGATAATCACAACCTAAGTATGATTTTAATGCCGCTTCAAATCTTCGATGTTTCGATCCCATATTGGTAACCCAATGAGAATCCCAAAGATCTTTAATCTCATCGACATACTCCGCTAATGGAGGCATAGATGTTCGGGTGACTAACGTTGCCACTTTAGAACCCTCCTTTGTGTTGTGTTATTCAATTCCCGAAACAAGAACAAGTGAATTCAGCTATTTATCTGGATAAACAAAGATTCCTAGCGAGAAAAACGAGAGGGAATCTTTCTCCCAATCTCTGAAACAAGGTAAGAAAATTCTTCGAGCCTGAACAACAAAGACAGCCCAAAATAGACAACAAAAAATATGAAAATCTGAACAATAAGAAAAAAGAGTCCTGTCAAAGAGAGCAATCCGACAAGCTGTGCTGCTCCGCATGCCGCCAAAGTAAGCAGAAAAGAAGGCCCGATATCTCTAATTTGAGCCCCAAAAGAATAGCCAACAACACGTTTATTAGGGAAAGCATTAATAAACATCGAAATTACTGCGGCAATAATATAGGCGCCTACTAGAAAGTAAACGTCATTAAAAACAAATGCTGCTATCAAAATACAAGCAACATTTACCACTATCTTCACCATTTCTAGCCGCAGGAAAAGGTCGCTTCTACCCATCCCAACCAATGTTTGTAAATTAGTGGTATGAACAGGCAATAGGGCATAAGCTATGCAGAATAGCTGAAAGAAAGGAACGCTTTCTATCCACTGATCGCCCAGCAATAAAGGAACAAGAATAGGAGCAACAAGAGCAAAAAGGCCCATTACAGGAAAAACTAAATACGTTGATGTTTTAAGCGCTCGTCGCATAATCCGACGAGCATAGGAAATGTCACTTTGAACTTTAGCGATAGTAGAGAGCATTACTGGCTGAATCACACCATCGAGCATGGAGCCTAGAGCGGCAGGATATTTCTCTCCTTGCGAAACCAAACCAAGCTGATATCCGCTAAATTGTTTGCCAATAATGAGGTTCGATAAACTCTGAGATACGGAATTAAGTAATCCCGAAATCAACAATTTCCATCCAAACGAAAAAAGTTTCTTAGCGCGCCCCACTCGAAAAACCAAGCGTGGATGCCAATCAACCTGAAAAGCATTTGCGACAACATTAGCAAATTGATAGCTCAGTTGCTGAATCGCAAGAGCCCAAATCCCTAATCCTGCTAAAGCGCTGCCTATCCCCAAAACCGACGAAACAACCGAAGCAACAATAGTTCCTAAAAATATTTTTTTCATTTCTAGATCGCGTGTCAGCTTTCCAATCTGAACCGCGTTATATGCATTGATCAGGAGAATGAACCCCAACATTCGAAGAGGATCAACGAGAGCTGGCATCGCATAAAAATTAGCTATATAAGGAGCACTGAAGAAAATAACACCATAGAGAATCAACGAGATAACAAAACTCATCCAAAAGACAGTCGAATAATCATCATCTTCTACATCGGGATCTTGAACTAATGCGGTATTAAGACCAGACTGAACAATCACGTTGCCGATATTGACGAATACAAGCATAAGCGCCAGCATGCCAAATTCCTCAGGCGCAAGTAATCGGGCGAGAACAATTTGCACGATAAGCTTAACCGCCATGCTTCCGCCCTTTTCAAGGAACTTCCAACCAACAGAAGAAACAAAACGATCTTTAAGATTATTTTCTATGCTTTATTCCTTTGCCATAGTTTTAGATAACTCCAAGAAACCAATCAGGTTACCGTTCAGAGTTATATTTCATATTTGTGGTAGCAACTAAGATGCCTTGCTGTTTCTTATCCCGAATATTCTTCCTTCTTTTTAAAAAGAAATAGACCGATACGGGCAAAGCCCTTTGGAGAAGATATTTAAGTCGATCACGTACAGCGATTTCGGCACAAAACGCTATTGTTCGTACAGACCCGTTGGACAGCTCTGCCTCTTGTCTTGCTTTATCAAGTTTTTCCTGTTCTAAACTCATTCGATCCTGAAATGCTTCATGGTAATGCCCCGATGTGGCTTTATCGTAGATTCGCAATGCATCTATACGACTCTGAACATGCTGTTCAGCGTAGGAAATATCGCTTTTAGTTTGCCGATCAGTCCACGACCCAGCCAATCCCCAGCGATAAACAGACATTGGCTTTGCCAGCCATCGCACCTTTCCTCTGCTAGCGAGCTTAATAAGTTCAAAATGATCATTTGCAGAACAGGAATGAGGTATGGGAGGAAATTCTTTTTTTGAACGAATAAAAAACGAAGCTGTTGGGTTTAATTTTCCTCCTCCTTCAGCAATTATCTGATTGCATGATTTATCACAATCCTTTTCAGAAGACTCTGTCAAATAGTCGATCCCGTGATAAAAATCATTGATTATTGCATTGTGGAGACAAAGAGAGTAATCCGGGTGCTTTTCCATGAAATCAAACTGCGTTTGCAGCTTAGTGTCATCAATCCAATAGTCATCCCCTTCACAAACCGCAATATATTTTCCCCAAGCAACCTGACTCATGATGTCTCGAGACGGTCGCGCCCCTTGAGAAAATTGGTTTACTTCTTCAATCAGAGGAATAATGATATCTGGATAACGCTCTGCATATTCAAGAATGATAGCTGTCGTTCCATCGGTTGAAGCATCATCATGGATGTATGCCTTAAACGAAAAGTTTGTCTTCTGATGGACAATCCCGTCAAGGCAATCTCGTATATAGGAAACATGGTTATACGTAATGCAAAGTATGGTTACTTCAGGAACCTTTTTTATTAACTGGTCTTGTTTTTCCATTTCCATAACTCGATTTTCACCATAAGACATTTATAAGAAATAAAGCTTGCTCAAGCATTAAGTTTTGTCTTTCTTTTTCCTTGACGAATAAAGGCAAAACTTCGATATACAACCTGAAAAGGTCTATACAAATGAATCCTCCACAAGAGGTATTTCAAGCGTTCGCTAAGACCTAGTACTGCAATGCTTTTGCTATTTGCAACTGTGCGCATTTCTTTTCGTACTTCATGACGAATATGTGAACCAGAAGCACCAAACGAGATCTGATAAACCCCTAGCAAGAACATAATAAGCTTGGCATTCCATTCGGCCTCCAAACCGCTAGGCGCGCCCAAGGTAGAAAGAAAACGTACTACCGAAAGACCCGATTGAGCATTTCTTACATTGGGACGACGAGATAGCGATCCATATGCCCTGCGATGCCGATACAAAACTCTCTGTAAAAACCGTACTCGTACTTCATTTTCTCGTAAAAATTGCTGTAAAAACGCTGCATCTTCATAGAGAAAAACAGTTTCGTCAAAAACACCCTGAGGCGAAACCTTCCCAAGAAACTCGCGACGAAAAACATAGCTCCAGGTATAATCCCGTAAGTTGCCGCACAGTATCTCATGAATAAGTGTTTGCGAATTGCCAGAACCAGAAATGAGAGGGATACGACTATTAAGATTGGCTCCATGCTCGTCAATCAAAGACCAACCAAACGCCACTAAATCCACTTCTCCAATAACCTCGGAAAAACAGCACAAAGCATTCGGTTCAAGTTCATCATCGGCGTCAACAAAAATAACCCAATCGCCGCAAGCCTGCCTAAAGCCCTCATTACGCGCAGCGCTCAGTCCTTTGTTTTCCGTATGAAAAACTCGAATACGACTATCTTTCCTTGCCCAGTCTTCACATATTTTAGGAGTCGCGTCGATAGAGCCATCGTCTATCAAAACAATTTCAAAGTCTACATAAGTCTGCGCCACTAGGCTTTCTAGGCATCTATCAAGATAGCGCTCCATACAGTACGCTGGAATAATCACCGAGAAACACGGAGTTACTTTTTGGTTATCAAGCACTATGTTTTCCTTGCTTTTCTACCGCAAATTTTCTTCGGATAGTTTTTATACGAGCAATCTCTTGATTCTTTTCTTGTGCAAAAGCAAGATTTTCATTCGCCACAAGATGCTTCATCCCAAGATAGAAAACAAACGCCAAATAGGTCCATTGAGGAGCAAAAATCGCCGAAGTTGCCGTAGTGCAAATTACTAAATAAAACAAAACAATAATGACCGTCGCATCTCTTCCATATTTCTTGTAACGATCATAGATGAGCTTAAGCGTTATTCCTACGGCACCAATGTAGCAAATTGCTCCTACATAACCTAGCTGAGCCACCACCGTAGGCCAAAAAGTATCAGAAATAAAAAAGGTATATCCTGGAGCAAGACCCCAGACGTTGTTGTAACCGAATCGATAATACAGCGGAGAATAATTTCCTTCCGTACCTGTTACTGCCGAACCAAATGTCGCAAAACCACTTCCTAAAGGAAAGCAATCTTGAGCAACTGCGAAACCGCCCTCAGTTAGCAAGCTTCTTGCTGATTCTCCGCTTTCGTAGTAATTCGAAAACTGGCCATTCGCAACAAGCACCGCGAAGAAGAGTCCTAGGAGTAGCTGAACTGGCGTAATACGACCTTTGTTCATAGTAAGCAATATTATTGCTACCGCCGCAGAAAAACCCATTGCTTTAGAGCGTAACGTGAGGCACATTACCAGCAAGCCCAAAAGTATCACGACTCGATGACCGCTCGGTTTATCAATGAGCAAAATCGCAATAAGACCCAGGGTAAACAGATTAACCACTTCAGGATGATAAAAAATAAATTTAAAAGATGCTATGCCATAACGAAATCCACTTCCCATGTCTAAGAAATGGCCGTAAAAGAGAATGTTCAGCCCTGCGCAAACCACCATAACAACAATGAGTATTTGCGATTCAAGCACTAAAAGCCGCCAAAATGAATGAGAATCACTCGATTTCTGCGGGAATATTGCACAGCACATAATCACCAAAGGAAATTTACAAAACGTAAAGATATCGGTCAAAATAGCGCGAGTTTGGGTGTCAAATCCACTTAAGACATTACTTACTACTCCGCAAGTAATGCCACATAAAAGCAATATAAGTGTAAGGGCAAGACCTCTTGGACGCTCCCCTTTTTCATTCAATTTAAAAAGAAGAGTGACCGCAGTTATAAAAAGAACTAAAAGCGATGTTAATTCATCGAGATAATTAAAAAGCCCTCCGACTTCCTCTTGAAAATATATCTGAAAAGCCAGCAAATTAAATGCAAGTAGCCAAAACAGGTCGCTTACCGAAAATCTAGAGAGCCCCTTTTGCAAACGCGATGAGGGCATTCTCCCAGAAACCCTCATCAGGCTAGCGCCCTTTGTCCTCTCCATTGCCGTCATGAAACGGCCTTTCCTTGCTCACTAAAGCAAGAGGATTGATCGCTGACCTTTTGATAAAGAGAAACAAGTTTATCCAAATGCGTATCCATACTGAAATAATCTCGGATAGTAGCTCTCGCAGAAGAGCCCACCTTTGCGCGTAAGGGGGAATTCGAAATAAGGCTTGCCAGGGTTTTTGCCAAAACTTTACTATCTCCAACAGGCACCAAATATCCGTTTACTCCATCTTTGATAAAAGAAGGGATTCCTCCAACAGGGGTTACAACAGGAGCAAGCCCGTGAGCCATTGCTTCTAAGAGCGCCATTGGCATTCCTTCAGCCTTCGAAGGCAAACAAAAAATGCCCGAACGTTTTAAAAGGGGTTCTGGATCAGACACCCATCCTAGAAATTCACAATATTTTTCAACGTTTAAATCGCAAGCCAAGGATTGATATGTCTCAATGTCCCCATCTCCCGCAAAAAGAAACTTCAAATCGCTAAATTGATTAGCTATTAAAGTGACTGCTCGAATCAAAACATCAGGACTTTTGTTACTATCCAAACGTCCTAGAAACAGCACCGTATGATTTTGTTTAAAAGAAACTCTTTCAGGAACCTGCACGGCGTTATGCAACACAACAACTTGTTCAGGAGGACACAACTGCGAAACGAGGTAGTTCTTCCATTCCTCAGAAAGCGCTATAACCACCGCCGCCCCCTCAAAAAAATCATGTAGTCTGCGTTTTTCTACTTCGCTCGCACTTTCGAACACTTGATCAAACTGACCTGAATGTAGATGGATGATATAGGGAACGCCCTTGCGCTGGGCACACTGAGCAAGCAGGCGTTTGCGGGTGATACTTGCCCCTTTAGAAACATGCAAATGTACTAAATCATACTTCTGCACAATGCGGGAAAACTCCGCATAGGACGTAAGCGCTAAGAACAATTTGTAGAGCTTACTTCCCTCTTTCATCGTGGTGATATAGCGAAGATCGCAGCGATCGGCTAGCCCTTGCTCAAGATAGTTACGAGCAACGCTGGCAACACCACCATTTGCGTAGGGGCTCGGTCCCGCCATAAGAACTTTCAATTGTCTAGGCAACACGTTCTCCTACTTGCCGCCTTAGCGCTTCACCAATCCGCTCACTCGCACACCCATCCCCATAGGGATTAGAAGCCTGCGACATGGACTTATATTCTTGGGTGTCAGTCAGCAGTCGGGAAAACTCCTGATAGATAGTCTCCTCATCAGTACCTACCAGCTTTAAGGTTCCTGCCTCTACCCCTTCAGGGCGCTCGGTAGTATCGCGCATGACAAGCACAGGTTTTCCTAAAGAGGGAGCCTCTTCTTGGATACCACCAGAGTCCGTCAGAATAAGGTAGCTTCTTGCCATAAAGTTATGGAAGTCTATGACCTCTAAGGGATCTATGATGTGAAGTCTCTCAAACCCATCAAGCTCAGCATGTGCTGCTTCTCGTACCTTTGGGTTCATATGAATAGGATAGATTGCCTTAGTTTCAGGATGCTCTTCCATCACCCGTCTAATAGCCCGAAACATGTTATGCATGGGCTTACCTAGGTTTTCTCTGCGATGAGCGGTAATAAGAATAAGTCTAGAATCACGTGCCCATTCAAGTTCGGGGTGCGTGTAGTTACTTACAACCGTAGTCTTTAGAGCATCAATGCCAGTATTACCGGTCACATAGATCTTTTCTTCAGGCTTTCCTTCAGCAAGTAAGTTTTGCTTACTTTTCTCAGTAGGAGCAAAGTAATACTCACAGATAAGATCCACTGCCTGGCGGTTAAACTCCTCAGGCCAAGGAGAATACATGTTATAGGTACGCAGTCCTGCCTCAACATGTCCTAAAGGAATCTGTAAATAGAAAGAAGCCAATGCTGCTGCAAACGAGGTAGTAGTATCTCCGTGTACCAACACCACATCAGGCTCTTCTTTTTCGAGGACTGCTTTGATATTAAGCAATACCTCACTCGTTACATCAAAAAGCGTCTGTCCTGGCTTCATGATGGAAAGATCATATTCAGGTACAACATCAAAGACTTCTAAGACTTGATCGAGCATTTCTCGGTGCTGACCGGTTACACAGACAATAGTCTTAAAATCTTTGGGATGAGCCTTGAGCTCATTTACCAAAGGACACATCTTTATAGCCTCAGGTCGAGTACCAAAGACAACAACTATTTTCTTTTTCATGGTGCTATGCAAAAGAGATGAAGTAATTACAGCTTGTAGATGTTATCTGACTTACCACAGATATTGCGGGTATCAAGTACAAGGACGTTTTCTAGCTGATCAAGCTTGTTTTTGATGTCATCATGACCAACCATGATAACCACCAAATCAAGCCCTTCTATAAACTCATCCCAGGTGTGTACCTGGTTAGAGACAATGTCGTCTTCCACCCAGGGGTCATATACTCGCACTGCCCCAACTGACAGGTGCGTTTTCATGCGATCAAGCATCTGTAAGGTTGGACTCTCGCGCACATCATCAACGTTTTCCTTATAGGTAAGACCATAAATTCCTACCTTGGTTGGATCGGTAAGTCCATGTTCTTCCATGATGCTACGAATGCGCTTAAGTACAAACTTTGGCATGGAGTCATTAATGCGCCGTGCTGCTAAGATGATGTTAGAAAGACCAGGATAGTCCCCTACTAAAAACCACGGGTCAACACTGATACAGTGACCTCCCACACCAGGACCAGGGGATAAGATATTTACACGAGGATGCATGTTAGCAATGCGGATGATCTCATAGACATCCATATCATCGCTTCTGCAGATTTTGGCAAGCTCATTAGCAAAGGCGATATTGATATCACGGAAGGTGTTTTCTACCACCTTAGTCATCTCAGCCGTGCGAATGCTGGTAACGGCAATCTCGCCTTGGCAAAACGAAGAATAGAGGGTCTTTATGCGCTCGCCAATCTCTTTGTCATCAGCACCAATAGTTCTGTTGTTGTGCGTAAGCTCAGAGACCATGTTTCCTGGAATAATGCGCTCTGGTGCATGTACCAAATGAATATCAATGCCTGCCGTAAGACCCTTTGCCTCAACTAAGGGACGCACATACTTATCAATAGTTCCCGGGGATACGGTAGATTCAATAACCACCACCGCTCCAAACGGAGCAACTTCAAGTACTTGTTCTACCGCGCTTACCACATAAGTAGGATCGATCTTTTTTGAAGTTTTATCGTAAGGCGTAGGAACCGAGACAATATAGGTATCGGTGGGTCGGTATTCCGTAGTAAAGGTAATACCTGCCTTCAAAGCGTCATTAAACAGGTCATCAAGCCCCTCTTCTTTGAAGGTGGTCTTTCCTGCTTGGAGGGTTTCAACTAGCTCTTTATTAAGATCAGTGCCTACTACCTCAACCCCATGTGTTGCAAACATAAGGGCGGTAGGCAGTCCGATATAACCTAGTCCAATTACGTTAATCATTATTCTGCTGTCTTTCTCTGGTTTCTTTTGTTCTTATAGGTAAGCAAAATAAATTTGATATTGCCTATGACATAGCGCTTCCACATACGCCGTGGTTCTTGAATGAAGCGATAAAACCATTCCATGCCGATCTTTTGCATCCAGCGAGGAGCTCGTTTGGTTTTACCTGCCACGATGTCAAAGCTACCACCCACGCCCATAACGAAAGGAATATTGAGTTGATCAAGATATTTATGAACCCAGTATTCTTTCTTAGGAGATGAAAAAGCGACAAACATCATGTCAGCACCGGAAGCTGCCATATCGGCAACCATGTCTGGTTCATCTGCTTCGGTAAAGTAACCATTGCGATATCCCACGATCTGAAGTGCAGGATACTTCTTCTCGAAGATTTCTTTTACTGCAGTAACTACCTCTTCTTTTGCGCCGAAAAGATAGATTTTGTAGTGCCTCTTCGCAGCAAGAGCTACCAGCTCTTGGAACAGATCACATCCAGTCACACGCTCTTTGAGAGGAACTCCTAATTTCTTAGCAGCCCAGACAATGGAGGAGCCATCTGCATTAATAAGAGGACAAGCATTAACGATCTCGCGCAATGCAGGATCGTCCTCCATAAGATTGATTTTTGACGCATTAATTACCACATGCTGAGTTGGCTTGCCCGCTTTAATAATGGCTTCAACCTCAGCTATGGTTTCCTCCATAGAGAGCGCATTCACATAGGTATTGAGAATAGGATATCTTTTAGCGCTATCAGATGAAGACATGATCTTGTTTCTCTTGCCGTTAATAAGCTCCATCACCAGCAAATACGACAGAAACGGTTTTACCTATCAGCCATACATCAGTTTTAAAAGAACGTTCTTTGATATAGAGAAGATCAAGCTCAACCATTTCGTCAAAAGAAAGATCGCTTCTACCGCGTACCTGCCAAAATCCCGTAATGCCAGGCTTTACAGCAAGACGACGCATAGCTTTTTCGTCATACTGAGAAACTTCATTGGGTAAAGGTGGCCGCGGCCCAACGGTAGATAATTGGCCTAAAAAGCAATTAACAAATTGAGGGAGCTCATCAAGGGAATGCTTTCGAATAAACTTTCCTATTTTGCAGACGCATGCATGCTGTCTGTCGAAGGAAGATTCCTTTACCCGAGGAGATTTCTGTTTCACCGCGGCGAAATACTGGACGGCATGAACTCCGCTTATGTCGAAGGAGTTTTCCTGGGAGTTCTGCTACTTTGTGCAGTGTACGCGCTTATAATTTCAGCCTGCTTTTCCGGCAGGCTTGTTCCTGTTCCGGCGGTTCTGTGCTTTGTCGCGCTGTGCGTTCCGGCTCTGCTGTCGGAGCGGCTGGAATTTTCCCTGTGGCTGCTTCCGGCTCTGGCTGCCCTTGCCGGAATCGTTGCTATTCGCAGGAACTATTCCGGCGGGCTTGCTGTGAAGCACAGCAGTACCTCCGACTACCGCCGCCGGATAAGGCACGAGGAACGAACATTCATGCACCGGATACGCTCAGCGCCGTATTTCAAGCGTATCGAAATGAAGTCCAACTTCTATTCAAAGTATTTCAGCGTTGGAATGTACTGCGCAGCGCTGGCAGCGGCATGTCTGCTGATCGGAGCTGCTATAATCCCGGCAGGCGGAAGCATCGACTATAC
>USIG01000010.1 GCA_900554685.1 uncultured Cryptobacterium sp. | reverse complement strand
TTCCTGCGGTAGGCCGTTGGAATAGGGAAGGCGAAGCAGGTAGGCGTCGTGTTACCCAGGTAACTCGTTACCTGACTTTAGGCCTTGCGCTGATTAACGCTGTTGGATATTTATTCCTCTTTAAGTCTGCGGCTTATGGCGTTGTATTCAGCACGGCTGTTCCTGAAATCGTGACTGATATTCTTGTTGTCTTCACCTTAGTAGTAGGTACTGCTCTCATTATGTGGATGGGCGAACTTATTACTCAGCGCGGTGTAGGCAATGGTATGTCGCTCATCATCTTTGTTTCCATCGTAGCTTCAGTTCCTTCGGCTATCTTCTCGTCGATCAACTTGAATGCTGACTTTGGTATGGGTCTTGCTGTTACCATTCTTATTCTGGTAATCGTAGTTCTCTGTATTCCTGCAATTATCTTCATTGAACGTGCTCAGCGTCGTATTCCCGTTAGCTACGCGAAGCGCATTCAAGGTCGTAGGATGATGGGTGGTCAGAATTCTTATTTGCCTATCAAGATCAATGCAGCTGGCGTTATTCCTATTATCTTTGCAAGCTGTTTGATTTACTTCCCAGCTCAGTTGGCCGCACTCTTTAATGTGGATTGGCTAACCATGGTATCTAATGCCATGTCGGCTGGTTGGGTAAACTGGATTCTTACGGCGGCGTTCATTATCTTCTTTGCTTATTTCTACACGTCGATTGTGTTTAACCCTTCTGAAACTGCCGAAAACTTACAGCAGCAGGGTGGTTTTATTCCTGGTATTCGACCAGGTGCAAACACGGTTGCGTATCTTAAGAATGTAATGCGCCATGTTATTTTGCCAGGTGCGATATTTATTGCAATTATCGCTGTGGTACCATCCATTTTGTTCTACTTCACGAATAATGCTTTGATCCAGGCATTTGGTGGTACTTCGATTCTGATCATGATTGGTGTGGCACTGGATACCATGAATAAGATCGAATCGCAGTTAAAGATGTACAACTATGATGGCTTCTTTAAGTAGGTTGTTATTCTCTATGGAACTTGCTGAATAGCGGTCTGATTTTCATAGGTACTTTAAGAGCGGCTCAACGAGCCGCTCTTTTTATAAGTTTGTGCGTTTTTTGCAGCTTCTTTTGCATAACAGATTCAGGGAATGGAAAAGACGGGGCTAACGGCGGCATTCTTGACTAGCGAAAAGGAACTAGAAGTAGGGAGGCAAAAATGGAAACTGACGTAACGTTTAAATTTGCAAATTCTGAAGACTTGGAGACCATCCTTGATTTTATCAAGGCACTTGCCGAATACGAGAAGCTTGAAAATGAAGTGATAGCAACTCCGGAATTATTGAATGAATGGATATTTGAAAAGGGTAAGGCAGAAGTTATTTTTGCATTAGCAAACGGCAAGGAAGTAGGTTTTGCTTTGTTCTTCCACAACTTCTCTACCTTCTTGGGCCGTGCAGGAATTTACCTCGAAGACCTTTTTGTGAAACCAGAATTTCGAGGAAAGGGTATCGGGAAAGCTCTTTTGATAAAGCTCAGTCAAATAACAGTCGAGCGTGGCTGTGGTCGTTTGGAATGGGCATGTCTTGATTGGAATACGCCGAGCATTGCTTTTTATAAGTCATTAGGTGCTTGTCCTATGGATGGTTGGACAACGTACCGACTCACGGGAGATACGTTGTCCAAATTAGCAGAAGGTGGAAAGTAATATTTAGTGACACCTTTGGTTAGTATTAGGGTTTGATGCTATCTCCATTAATCACGGCTATGAAGATTAACGCTGGATTAGAGTGAAGTGGGAAACAAGGTTCGTATGTTTACGGCAGGAAAGCTTATTGCTAAAAAACTGGCAGAGGCATTGTTTTGATTATTCTTTTTAACCTGCAGTGAATCGTGAGTTATGCCGTGTTTGCTTTGCTACAATAGATGAAGCGATTTTATCGAATCCGCTAGAAAGGATCATTTATGAATATCGTTTTGCTGGGCGCACCGGGCGCTGGTAAAGGAACTCAGGCTGCAAAGCTTGTTGAAAAGTATGGGTATGCTCACATTTCTACAGGCGACATGCTTCGTGCTGCAGTAAAGAATCAAACTCCTTTGGGTCTTGAAGCTAAAAAGTATATGGATGCGGGCGATTTGGTTCCTGACGAGGTAGTAATTGGCTTAGTTAAAGAGCGTCTTCAGGACGAGGACACCAAGGCTGGTTTTATTTTGGACGGCTTCCCTCGCACTTCTATGCAGGCTGTAGCGCTTGATTCTGAACTCGCTTCACTGGATCGTCCTTTAGATGCGGCACTTTTGGTTGATGTTGACAAGGAAGTTATCATCAAGCGTTTGACTTCTCGTCGCATGTGCCGTGATTGTGGCTATATTGGATCCGATAAGGATGCGCAATGCCCAAAGTGTGGCGGAGAAATGTATCAGCGCGATGACGATAATGAGGCAACGGTTCGCAATCGTCTTGATGTATACGAAAACTCCACCGCTCCTTTGATTGATTATTATCGCGGCTGCGATCTTTTGATCGAAATTGACGGTGACCGCGACCCAGAAGTTGTACTCGCTTCTATTGTCGAAGCTTTGGATATCTAGTCAGTATCTAAGGCTTTCTAGGTTTAGAACCGTAAGTTTTTTGATAATGTTTCGGCGTTAGAAAGACTTAAACTCAAATCTAGACTAACTTATTACGAGCAAAGCCCTCGATCGGTGGGAGATCGAGGGCTTTTTGTGTGAGTAAAGCGTATTTAGCCATAGGGCAAATGAATGCGAATTGATACAATAGGTTGCTATGAGATCGATTGAAGAAGTGACAGATGAAGGCATCGAGCTTGCGCGCGCGCATGCGAACGATATTAAGCATGCAGCTATTCGCGTGGGTGTCATTTTTGTCATTGCGCTTCTGCTTGAAGTGTTTCTCTTCAATATGAACTTCTTCATTTCTTCTGGTTACGAAAGAGTTAATCTAACCGAGCAATCGGGTTTGGCTTTAGCTGATTCAGATAAAGCAGATTCGTATTCTTTCGATCAAAACGAGCCCGTGCGCCTTACTGCTACTTCAAACGTTCTGGAATTTCACGATCTTAATAAAGAAATCCATAACATTCATCTCGATTTCGATAATTCTCAATCGGCACAAAACGTTACCATTCAAATAAGTTTTACCGATTCTGCGCACGAAACCTACTTCAATACGACCGAATATACCTTTGGTGTTCCCGAGGTAGATGTTTCGACGTTTAGCGAAGAGAGCCAGTATCTTTATCTGCAAAGTTCTGGGTATATTCAAGATCTACGCATAGAAATAGTAAATGAGGATGCGACGTATCCTCTCATTCTTGATTCGATAGTAATCAACGATCCTCAGCCGTTTGCTTTTAATGGCCTTCGCTTCTTTGCGGCGTTTGTCATTCTTCTCTTTATCTATGTGTTTAGACCTAAATCAAGCATTTATCATTGCAAGATCAAAGAGCATCCTCGATTTAGTCGAGCATGCATTGTTGCAGCAACGGCGTTTGAAATATGTATCCTTACAGCGTATTTGCTTTTTGGCTCAAACCAAGTGGGTATTGCGACAGCCAACTATAATTCAGGCTCTTGGGATGGGCATAGTATCGTTAATACCTACGAAGTGGGCGGTGAAAATGCACAGCAGTATGCCGAGCTTGCTAAAGCTATGGCGCACGGACAGCTGTATCTAGAAGAAGAGCCGCCTCAATGGCTGCAAGAAATGGAAAACCCTTACGACAAGGGTGCTCGTGATGAACTTCAAAAACAGACAGGTGAAGCCTACCTGTTTGATGTCGCTTATTATGAGGGGCACTACTACGTTTACTTTGGGGTGCTTCCGGTTCTTTTGTTCTATTTGCCTTTCTATCTGCTGACGGGCTCTAGTTTTCCCACCGCGATAGGAGTGCTTATTGCTTGTATCGCATTCGTACTAGGAATTACTGCGCTTATGGATAGGTTTGCGCGATATCACTTTAAACGAGTCAGTTTGGGCTTGTTTCTGCTGCTGCAAATCCCCTTAGTTGGTTGTTCGGGGATGCTTTATCTGGCGAAATTCCCTACGTTCTATTCGCTGCCAATTGCTCTTGCCCTTGCTTTTACAGTGTGGGGTTTGTATTTCTGGCTGCATGGTCGATCGTCCGAAAGGGCGTGGGGCTGGTATCTTGCAGGTTCGCTCTGTATGGCACTTGTGGTGGCATGCCGTCCTCAGTTTATAGTGTTTTCTCTTTTGGCATTTCCTCTCTTTTGGCGCAAGTTTATTACCGAAAAGCATCTCTTTACTCCGAAAGGTATGCGGGAGTTTATCTGTCTGTTGGCGCCCTATGCCGTGGTAGCAGCAGGAATAATGCTTTATAACCGTGCACGTTTTGGTTCCTTCTTCGATTTTGGAGCAAACTACAACTTGACGGTTAACGATATGACGCAACGCGGCACCAATCCTGGTCGTTTTTTGCCTGCTCTGTTTGCGTACTTTTTGCAGACCCCAACTACCACAGGAGTATTCCCTTGGATTCAGCCCACCACCTTTGATACCACTTACTTGGGGCAGACCATTAAAGAAGTGACGTTTGGCGGCATCTTGGTTTGCCTGCCAATTCTGTGGATTCTTGCATTTGCAAAGCCAATCTTGAAGTATCGCTTTAAAGTTCGCTCAACTAATACGATTGCAGGAGTTGTTATCACTATGCTCGTTTCGGGTGTAGTGGTGGCGTGCTTGGATGCTCAAATGGCGGGAATATTACAACGCTACACCGCAGACTACAGCACGTTGTTCCTTATGCCTGCGGTGCTTCTTGCCTTTGTTGCAAATGATGCTCTTTCTGCTCGTGCAAAAACCGATGAGGGTAAGTTCTTCCTTAGGAAATCACACGCCTTGTATTTGCGAGGAATTCAAGTTGCGGTGGCATTGAGTATTCTCTATGTAACGCTCGTTTGTTTCGTTCCTGAGACGGGTTGGTATTCCGACGTATATGACTGGGCATACCAAGACATCATTGAAATGGTTCAATTCTGGACCTAATAATTCCTAACCGCTCACCACGTTAACTCTACCGATGAACTTAGGCGGATTCCGTCTACCGACCCATATTGGTCAACCTTGGAAACCCACACAGGTTGAAATCTGTTGGTCGATAGAATGGAGGAGCTTGTTCAAAGCGATTTTTAAGCGAGAGGAGAGGTATGTCACAGTTGACCGAAATCCGCTGGCATGCTCGTGCCGGACAAGGTGCGGTAACGGCTGCAAAGCTCGTAGCGGACACGGCGCTGCTGCAAGGAAATTATATTCAGGCTATGCCCGAATATGGTCCGGAGCGCACCGGCGCACCACTGAAAGCGTATACGCGCGTATCAAGTGAGCCCATTGAAGTTCACAACAATATTCAAAATCCTAATATCGTTATCGTTATGGACGATACGCTGTTAGCTTCAACCGATGTTATGGAAGGTATCCATGAAGATGGCATTCTCATCTTTAATACCACCATGACAGCAGAGGAAGCACGTGCGGCAGTAAATGCTCCTGCTTCAGTCCGCGTTGCAGTAGTCGATGCTTCTGGCATTGCTATGGCAACCATCAAAAAAGACATGCCTAACACCCCGATTGTTGGTGCTCTTGCAAAGGTTACGGGTTTATTCCCTCTTGATCTTGTTAAGGAGCGCTTAGTTATTACTTTTGGCAAAAAGTTTTCTCAGGAAATGATCGACGCAAACCTTGCGTCTGTTGAGCGTGCGTATCAGGAGGTGCAAGAGTAATGTCCAAGTACGAATTCGACGGCTCGAATTACGAGAACTGGAAGCCTTCTGATTTCCCTGTAGGCTATGTATGCCCCGAAGGTGGTACATCTAAGAACTGCTACACCGGCGGCTGGCGCTCTGAGCGTCCCGTATGGGATTCAGAAAAGTGCACAAACTGCATGTTGTGCTGGATGTATTGTCCCGATTCATCCATTCAGATTAAAGATGGTGAAATGACTGGCATTGATCTGTATCACTGCAAGGGTTGCGGTGTATGCGTGAACGAATGCAAGTTCGGTGCTTTGGAACTCATTCCCGAAGTTGAAGCTCAGGCTCAGGAAAAGGAAGGGGAGTAACCATGGCAGAAAAGAAAATGTTTTCCGCTACGGGCAACCAGATGGTGGCAGAGGCGTTCCGCCAGGTAAACCCTGATGTAATGGCTGCTTATCCTATTACTCCTCAGACTACCATCGTTGAAGGCTACGACAAGTTTGTTGCTGACGGTCGCGTAACTACTGAATATGTTCCGGTAGAGTCTGAACATTCAGCTCTTTCGGCTTGTATTGGCGCTTCTGCTGCTGGTGCTCGTGTAGCTACCGCAACCGCATCTCAGGGTCTGGCTTTCATGTGGGAAGAGTTACACATTGCATCAGGTATGCGTTGTCCTATCGTTATGGCAAATGCAAACCGTGCTTTGTCTGCTCCTATTAATATTCACGGCGATCATTCTGACATCATGGGCGCTCGCGACACTGGTTGGGCAATGATGTTTGCTGAAACAGCCCAGGAAGCTTACGACAACACCATTATTGCCTTTAAGGTTGCAGAAGATCATGATGTACTGCTTCCTGTTCTTACTACTCTTGATGGCTTTGTCACTACGCACGCAATGGATAATTGCGTGATGGAAGAAGATCAGGTGGTAAAGGATTTCGTGGGCGATTATGAACCACTCTATCCGCTGCTTGATACCGAAAACCCTGTAGGTCATGGCATGTTTGCTACCTTGGGTAACGGCTATATGAAGTACAAGCTTTCTGAACGTCATGCTCTCGACAACGCTTTAGGTGCTTTCGAAAAGCATGGCAAAGAATGGGCAGAAATTACTGGCCGTCCCTTTGATTTGGTTGATACGTGGGGAACCGAAGATGCCGATTATCTGATCGTTGTGCTTGGTTCATGCGCTGGCAATGCTCGTCATCAAGCTCGCTTGCTGCGTGCTGAAGGCAAGAAGGTCGGCGTAGTTCGTCCTCGTATTTTCCGTCCGTTCCCTGCAGCTCAAATTGTTGAGGCTTGCAAGAATGCTAAGGCTGTTGCGGTTATCGACCGCTCTGATTCCTTTGGCTCTCCTCATGCTCCTTTGGCACTTGAGGTACGTGCTGCATTCCAGGCTGCAGGCTTGCAGGTTCCTGTTAGCGATTACTTAGCTGGTTTGGGCGGTGCTGATATCACGCTCGATCAGATGAATCAGGTATTTACGGAACTTGAGCAGCGTGCTCAGGGTACTAATGACGGTTCTATTACCTATCTTGGTATTGAAGAGTAAGGGGCAATCCTATGGCTAATATTAAGCAACTTTCTGCCCGCCCCGACGACTTGGCTCCAGGTCATCGCCTGTGCGGCGGCTGCGGCGCTTCCATGGCAGTACGCCAGGTTCTTATGGGCCGCAATGATTATGATGTAGTGTGTTGTTCAGCAACAGGTTGTTTGGAAGTTTCCACCACTATCTATCCTGATAATGCCTGGGAGGTTCCTTTCATTCACAATGCTTTTGCAAACGCTGGCGCTACCATTTCGGGTGTTGAGGCAGCATATAAGGGTCTTCAGCGCGCGGGTAAGATTCCTGCTGATAAAAAGATTAAGTTTGTTGCTTTCGGCGGCGACGGCGGCACTTATGATATCGGCTTGCAGTCTCTGTCTGGTGCGATGGAGCGCGGTCATGACATCGTATATGTTTGCTATGATAACGGCGCTTACATGAATACTGGTATTCAGCGTTCTTCTGCAACTCCTAAGGGCGCATGGGCTACCACCTCTGAAGTTGGTAAGGTTCAGCAGGGCAAGATTCAGGCTCGCAAGGACCTCACTTCCATCATGGCAGCACACGGTGTACCTTACGTTGCTCAGGCAACAGTAGGTCACTGGCGCGACTTGGTGAATAAAGCTGAAAAAGCAATTGCCGTTGATGGTCCTGCATTCTTGAATATCATGGCACCTTGCCCTCGCGGCTGGCGTGTTGATTCTGGCATGACGGCTGAGATTTGTCGCATGGCAGTAAATTCCAAGTTCTGGCCTTTGTTTGAGGTAGAAAACGGCAAGTGGAAGCTCACGCCTGTTCGTGATAAGAATCTGATCCCGGTAAAGGACTTCTTAAAGCCCCAGGGTCGTTTCAAGCACCTGTTTAAACCAGGCAATGAGCACATCTTGGAAGAGATCCAGCAAGATGTTGACAACTATTGGGCATATCTGGAGGGTCGTGTAGAGGGCTCAAAGGATCTGTAAGCTCTTAAACTTGCCAGCAATCGTAATTGAACAATCGGGCAATAAGGCTTCGATTAATTTCAATCAACAAAAAAGAGGCTGTAGCAAAAATTGCTACGGCCTCTTTTTGCAGTAGCGGCTTTCAGATTTAAAACACTTGCAACAATCGCCATCCTTGACGAATCTCTCTAGTGCGCTATAGTTTCTTCTGTATAAAATTGAATACAATCTTCAGGGCGAGGTGAAATTCCTCACTGGCGGTAACGCAAAAATAATGCGAAGCCCGCGACCCCGATTGTTTATTTTGATGTGGTAGTGCTTGTTAGTGATGCGGACATAAAATAAATAATTGGGCTGATTCGGTGGAAATCCGAGGCCAACGGTTACAGTCCGGATGGAAGAAGATGATGAGCTGTCATCCAATGTTGATGCACATTATTGCTTGTATTAAAGCCCTGAAACAGATAGTTGTTTCAGGGCTTTTTATTTGTGTGATTGGTATGAGTGACCAGGAGCTGACCTCCTTGCATCATTTCCCGAAATTGTATTCGCGGATTTGATAAGAAAGGAGGTGTCGTTGGCTTGGTTGAGAACGATCACGCCATCAGCGATCAATTTATTCAGGATCAAAATCTTAACGATTCAAAAAGCATCGATGAGTGCTACATGAAAAGAGCACTCAGCCTTGCTCTTAATGGTCTTGGCTGGACCAATCCTAATCCAATGGTAGGCGCAGTCATCGTAAAGGATGGCCGAATCATTGGTGAGGGCTGGCATACAAAAAGTGGCCAGCTGCATGCGGAGCGAGAAGCGCTTGCCCATTGTAGTGAAGATCCGCAAGGAGCGACGTTGTATGTCACGTTGGAGCCTTGTTGCCATTGGGGCAAAACACCGCCCTGCACGGATGCCATCATAGAGCACAAAATTGCTCGTGTGGTCATGGGAGAGCCTGATCCTAATCCTCTTGTTGCGGGGGGAGGCGTTGCTCAACTGCGCAACGCCGGTATTGAGGTTACCGAAGGCGTATTGGTACCTGAATGCTGCGCGCTTAATAAGGTCTTTTTTCACTTTATCCAAACAAAGCGTCCCTATGTGGTTGCAAAATACGCAATGACTCTTGACGGGAAAATTGCTACCAAAACAGGCGCATCGAAATGGATAACAGGTAAGGCTGCTCGTGCTCATGTGCATGTACAGCGCCATCGCTTTGCGGCAATTATGGTTGGAGTCGGGACAGTTTTAGCCGATGATCCACTGCTTACCTGTCGTCTGGAAGAGCATGAGGAAAATCTTGCTTCTTGGAAAACAGAATCACCTTTTAGGGAAGATCCTTATCCTGGGATCAAGCAGGCAAACAATCCCGTACGGGTAGTACTGGATAGCCAGTTGAGAATTCCTCTCGATTCGGCTTTGGTGAAATCTGCTCAAGATACCCCTGTTGTTATCGCAACGGTAAGCCAAGACAAAAAACGTATTGCACTTCTTAAAAATCAGGGGTGCGAGGTCCTGGTAACAAAGGAAAACCAGGGTAGGGTTTGCCTTGAAAACCTTCTTGAACTGCTTGGTGAACGAGGGTTGGACAGTCTGTATGTGGAAGGCGGTCCTACGGTGCATGCGGCATTGTGCGAGGCAGGGCTTATTGATGAGGTGCATGCCTATGTTGCGCCAAAGATTTTTGGGGGAGTAGATGCACCAGGCCCTGTTAGTGGCGCAGGCGTGCAAACCCCAGGAGAGGCACTTGTTTTTCGTCGTGTGACAACGCATCAGCTGGGTCAAGATTTCTTGTTCGAATGCGAGGTGAACTAAGTGTTTACAGGCATTGTGGAAGAAGTCGGACAGATTGCCTCTATAAGAAAAGGCGCACATTCTTGCGTGCTTACTGTTCGGGCTAAAACGGTTCTTGAAGATGTACATCTTGGAGACAGCATTGCTACAAACGGAGTCTGCTTGACAGTTACTTCCTTTACGAAAGATACGTTTTCAGCTGATGTTATGCATGAGACACTCAATCGTTCTTCTCTGGGAAGTTTACGCGTAGGCAGTCCTGTGAATCTGGAGCGTGCTATGGCGGCACAAGGTAGGTTTGGCGGTCATATAGTTTCTGGCCACATAGATGGCACAGGAGTGATTCGCTCGATCAAGGAAGACGATAACGCAGTGTGGTATTCCATTGAGGCTTCTTCTGAAGTTCTGCGACTTATTGTTGAAAAGGGCTCTATTACTATTGATGGCATCAGCTTAACGGTAGCTTCAGTTTCGCCTTCTCAGTTTAGTGTGTCGATCATTCCCCATACCCGGGCACAAACCAATTTAGCTTCAAAGCGAATAGGCGATACGGTAAATCTGGAAAACGATGTAGTTGGAAAGTATGTCGAGCGTTTGCTGGGAGAAGCAGGCTTTATCGCCTTGGGTAAAGACAGCGCACAGCGTATAGAGGAAACCTTGCAAGGGATTCAGCCAGAAAGAGTCCAGGCATCTCATAGACAGACCACCTCGCAGAGCACCAGCTCATCGGTCTCTGGCGGTATCACTAAAGAATTTCTCATACAAAACGGGTTTTGATGAGATCTTTCGTACGGAGTTTTGGATAAAGCTTTTTGTATAAGGAGTATTCATGTTTGAATTTTCAACGATAGAACAAGCACTTGAGGATCTGCGACAAGGAAAAATCATTCTTTGTACCGATGATCCTGACCGTGAAAATGAAGGCGATTTTATCTGTGCAGCAGAATTTGCTACGACTGAAAACGTAAACTTCATGGCAGTTCACGGTAAAGGGCTTATCTGCATGCCTATGAGTATTGATCTTTGCCGCAAGCTAATGTTTCCTCAAATGGTCACTACCAATACCGATAATCATGAAACTGCTTTTACGGTATCGATTGATCATGTTGATACGACAACGGGCATCTCGGCAGAAGAGCGTGGCTATACGGCCCGCATGTGCGTTTCGGATGATGCGAAGCCCGAAGATTTCCGTCGCCCCGGGCATATGTTTCCTCTCATGGCAAAAAAGAACGGTGTTTTAGAGCGCAATGGGCACACTGAAGCAACGGTGGATTTGATGCGTTTGGCAGGGCTTAAAGAATGTGGCCTGTGTTGCGAAATTATGCGCGAAGATGGCACCATGATGCGCACACCTGAGCTTATTGAGCTTGCTCAGAAATGGGGTATTTCGTTTATTTCCATCAAGGCGCTGCAGGAGTATCGCAAGAAGCATGACAAGCTGGTGGAGTGCGTGGCCACGCCTAAGATGCCCACCAAGTACGGCAATTTCGTGGCACATTGCTACATCAACAAGCTCAATGGCGAGCACCATGTGGCGTTGGTCAAGGGTGACATTGGCGATGGTCAAAATATTTTATGTCGTGTTCACTCCGAGTGTTTGACAGGCGATGCCTTTGGATCCCTGCGCTGCGACTGCGGCGATCAGCTTTCAACCGCCATGCGCATGGTGGAACAGGAAGGTCGCGGCATTGTGCTTTACATGCGTCAAGAGGGTCGCGGCATTGGACTGGTCAACAAGCTGCGCGCCTATGAGCTGCAGGATCAGGGTATGGATACCCTTGAGGCGAATCTGGCTCTTGGGTTTGATGGTGATATGCGTGAATACTACATTGGTGCGCAGATCTTACGCGATTTAGGTGTGAAAACCATGCGCTTGCTTACCAATAACCCCGACAAGGTATATCAGCTAAGCGATTTTGGTATGGAAATTATTGAACGAGTGCCTATTCAGATGCCTCCTACTGATTATGACCGTTTCTATTTGGAGACCAAGAAAGAAAAAATGGGTCATTTACTTGATGTGGAGCCTGAAGCTACTTCTAAATAAAGCACGCTTTGAATTCAGTGCTCTTTAAAACAATTACATCAAATGCGATTTGGCAATTGCGAAATATATGACTGAGGTTGAACTATCTGGCTAATCGGTATTGGACACAACGCTCGATAGGTTATAAGGAAAGGAAAAATCTATGAAGACCTTAGAAGGTAAGCTTGTTTCTCGTGATATTAAAGTTGGTATTGTAGCCGCTCGTTTTAATGAGTTTATTACCTCGAAACTTCTTTCAGGTGCGATGGATGGTCTTGTTCGTCACGATGTTAAGGAAGATGATGTGGATGTCGCTTGGGTTCCCGGCGCATTTGAAATTCCTCTTATCGCTCAAAAGATGGCAGAATCTGGTAAATATGATGCAGTAATTTGCCTCGGTGCGGTTATTCGTGGTGCAACTTCTCATTACGATTTGGTTTGCAATGAAGCAGCTAAAGGTGTTGCTCAGGTTGGTCTTAAAACCGGTATTCCCGTACTGTTTGGGGTTGTAACCACCGATACAATCGAGCAGGCAATTGAGCGTGCAGGTACGAAAGCAGGCAATAAGGGATACGACTGTGCCACGAGTGCAATTGAGATGGTAAATCTTATCCATCAAATCGAAGCGTAAGCGGTTAAAGCGTAAGCGGTATGTTTTCGCTGCGTAAGCTATAGTGCTTTTGCGCTCAGTGTTTTTGTGCAAAACTAAAAAGTTAATGCAAGTGCTACGAAAGAGCATTTGTCTCTATACGGTAAGCAAAAAGAGTGTCTCAGCATTGCAGTTTTGTATAGGCACTCTTTTTTGCATGAGAGGTTCACAATAAACCGTTATGCTTTACAACGTAACTTCAATACGTTAGGTAGAGGAGCCACTATGTTGCTTGATCAGCCACTTTCTCTCAGGACTATGAAACTTCATAATCGTCTTGTGTTGCCTCCTATGGCTACGGAAAAGTCTCAAGGTGAGGGACAAGTAAGCCAAAGTCTCTGCGATTATTATCACGAGAAAACAGAAGGCGGCTTTTTTGGGCTGGTGATTACTGAACATAGCTATATCAGTAAAGAGGGTCAGGCAAGCGTCGGGCAGGTATCTCTTTCCAAAGACGAAGATATTAACGGATTACGCAAGCTCGTTGAGACTATTCATCGAAATGGTTCAAAGGTGCTAGCACAGATAAATCATGCAGGAGGAAAGGCTATAAGCGCCTTGGACGGTTCTCTTACTGCTCCTGCTCCTAGTGCGATGGCTTATACCACATCACGGGGCGAAGCCGTTTCGGCGCATACGATGACTCAGTCTGAAATAGATAAGGTAATATCCGATTTTGCTGCAGCAGCACGACGTGTAAAAGAAGCGGGTTACGATGGCGTGGAAATCCATTCAGCTCATGGGTATTTGCTTAACCAGTTTTATTCTCCGCTTTCGAATAAACGTGAAGACGCTTATTGTGGCTCTATCATAAGCGGGCGTACTCGTTTGCATTGCGAAGTCATTAAAGCCGTACGTAAAGAAGTTGGGCAAGATTTTTTGGTGGCACTTCGATTGGGTGCGTGTGACTATCAAGAAGGCGGCTCGACGCTGGAAGATGCGGTTTGTGCGGGCAAAATCTTCGAGCAAGCAGGTATCGATTTGCTGGATATTTCTGGTGGTTTATGCGGGTATCGAGGAAATGGGTCTAAAGAGCCAGGCTATTTTGGCAAAGAGTCGAGCGCTATTCGTGAAGCTGTTTCGGTTCCTGCCATTCTTACCGGAGGTGTTCGCACGGGCAAGGCAGCAGAAGAATTGCTTGAAGAGGGCAAGGCTGACTTGATTGGCGTGGGACGTGCGGTATTAAAGGACTCCCTTTGGGCAAAGAAAGCCTTTGAAGAATTAGGTATCAAATAATGACATTAGGTATCAGATAATGACGTCTTTTACGAAATCTCCTACAGAAACTAAAGGAACAATCTTTTTCGATTTTGACGGCACCCTTCACGACAGTATGGCGATTTATGGTCCCGCTTTTCGGAGGGCATATGCCTGGTTGGTGGAACAAGGCTACAAGAAGCCTCAAGAATTTAGTGATGCCTGGATAAGTCAATGGCTTGGGTTTACCGTTGAGGATATGTGGACGACCTTTGCTCCCGATCTTCCTGAAAAGGTATGGCGCAAGGCTGCTGAAATTGTGGGCTACGAAATGGACAGTCGCACCGAACGCGGTGAAGCAAAGCTGTTCCAAGGCATACCCGAGGCGCTTACTGAGATTAAAAACCAGGGATATGATCTCGCCTTTTTAAGTAATTGCCGCACAGCATATTGCGAGGTGCACCGCGCTAATTTTGATCTTGATCAGTGGTTTAGTGCTTATTATTGCGCGGAAGCATTTCATGACATTCCTAAATGGGAGATATTTCAACGCGTATCAAACAGGCATGCGTTGCCGCAAGCGATGGTTGGTGATCGCTTTCATGATCAGGAAGTAGCTCAACGTGCGGGAATTCCATTTGTTGGATGCGCTTTTGGTTTTGGACGCGCTGGGGAGCTTGATCAGGTAGATGCCTGGGCTTTGAAGCCTGCTGATTTACCAGCGGCGATTGCTGCAGCAATGCCTAGATAACAAAACGCAAAACGAGAGACAACAACGCATAAAACTAGATCGTTCGTCCATAGGGAACGGTATACCAAACGACTTGTCCGAGTATTCGCAAGGTATGAGCTGTCTTGCTTGAATTATTGAATACGGCGGGTTTAAAGGTTGGATCAAAAGAATCGGGCATAAGCGCAATGCCATCATCAAGAATATGGATTCGTTTTATCGTGGCGGTGCAATTATCAACGCTTACGGCGTATACGTTGCCTTCATGGAGTTCTCGGAGCGCGGGATCAATTAGAGCGTAGCTTTCGTTGGGAAGCACGCGATTCATCGATTCGCCTTCAACTTTCAAATAGAAAGCCTTGGGATGTTTGTGATAGATGGATGATGGAAGCGGATACAGCTCGTCGTTAGCTAGCATTTCTAGCGGCTCTCCTGCGGCAATAGAGCCAAAAAGAGGGATATCGACAACGCTTTCTCTACGCGTGTTTGCTTGCAAAAGAATCTTCTTTGCATATCCGAGTTCTTCGCTCATGATATCGTCGGGAACCAGCTCGGGAATTGCCTCAATGATGGACTGAACATTTTGGGCATGAGGTGTACTTTCTCCGCGCTCCCAAGCGGATATAGCACTCTGACTAACGCCCGCAATTTTGGCGAATTCAGTTTGTGATAGGCCTTTATTGATACGAAGCGCGCGTATGTTGTCACCAATGAAGTTCTGCATGGATTACCTCACGGAAATTCTACCAAATGAACTGGTACGTCAAATTGACACAAGGGCATTACCAGTTAAACTGGTAAAAGAGCGTTAGGGGAGATGAGATATGCAAAGCTGGCTCGAACAGGCCCGAATATTGTCTGATCTGACAGTGGAGGATTGTTGTCAAGCTTTGTACCAATCAAGTGATGTTTTTCTCGATAAAGAAGAAAATCCCGGAACACTTACCCTCAATGAACTTCGTGTCCTGATGAATTTGTTTAGTCCTGCCGCAAAGCGGGTTGCATGGAATGCGCTTTGTGAATTTAAGCCTTGAAAAACACCTAAGGTGTTGTGTTACCATGCTAAGCCTGTTTCAAGTGCTTGCAGGCTTTGATTGAGAGGTGAAAAGAGCGATTATGGTTGAGTTCAAACAAGAACCTGCTCTTGTTATATCAAGTGCCTCTCAAGATACTGAAGCTCTTGTGCTTTATGCACGAAAGCAACGTGCTACCTTTGGAATAGGCTTTGCTCTTTTGTTGGTATGGAATCTTGCATCTGTTCTAGAGAGGCAAAAGCAAGAAAGACAAAAACGGGAGAGGCAAAAGCAGGTCGCCAAACAAATTGGTTTGAGTGAGCAACCTAAAAGAATGTCTCAAAGGCAGGACATCTGCTTAAACACCTCTGATATGAACACTTTTCTACGAGCGCAATCAAGAGAGCGTCTTCTGTTTAAAGAGTTAGGAATTTGGTGCTATCTTTCCTATATCCAGGGAGCGTGCGACGACTTTCTTGTGCAGGCGGAACGATGCCTTAAGCGCGTATGTGATCTTTACGGAAGTGATATTGAAACAGAAAAATATCTATCGTTTGTGCTGTGGTCAAAATGGCAAATTCGCAAGGCGCAACCAGGGGATATGGCACACTGCTTCACACTTCTTTCCCATTGTATACAGGCTGATCCTCTCCTTGTGTCGCAGCTTGATGCGGTGTGGTTTCGTTTGGGCTATTTATATCAAATAGGCTTGGGATGTACTCAGAACAGAGAAAAGGCAAGTTTTTGTTTTGAGCAAGCAAGACAACTAGGCCTTGATTGCTAAAAATTCTTTTACTTGTTTTGCGACGATTTCAAAAAAATCTTTTGTGTCGGGATTGGTGAACTTCAGGGTTATTCCAAAAGGTTTGGTCGCAAGCTCAAGTGCGTCGTTATTTTTAAGGGCAATACGAAAGCTTTCAGAAAATTTTAGTTCGAAAATAAAGCAAATAAAACCAATAACGAAATCGGCAGGGTAGTGGCGTTCTTCTTTTTTGATGCACCTGCGCTCGAAAAAGGCGTTCTTTACTTCAGGAGATAGCTTGCTTGTAACAAGCTCTTGCTCTGAGTAATTCATTATGGTCATGGGATCGCTGTTTTGAATGGTGCCCATAATGTCTAATTTGTCGGCATCGCGGACAAGATCGCAGAATAATCTGGTACGACTTGAAAGGTTTTCTGACAAATGAAAGACGCTGTGGAGTTGAATTGCGGTTCGGATAAGATCGTCTTCGGCGGAATCCTTGCAAAAAGAACGAAGCAAACAAGGCTTTGTTTCATCGAAAAGCACGGCAACGCTTAAATCAGCATGGCTGGTTGATTGAGCATCGGAAAAGGTGTTCCAGCGTCGCAGCTGCTCAAAGCGTCCAATATCGTGCAGAAGTCCAATAAGCCATGCGAGGTCGCAGTCCTGTTGAGATAATGCTTCGCTTTGAGCGATTTTTCTACTTGTTTCGGCAACGCGCAAAGAATGGTCAAGCTTGAGTGCTATGCGGGGATTGGATGTATCAAATGAAAAGACATAGTCTAAAAAGGTTTGTTTTGCCTGCTCGCAATCAATATGCATATAAGAACGTCCCCTTTTAATTCGCATGCCTCCCACTTCAGCGGGAGGCATGGACATCTGCGCTTGTATCGGATTGAACACCTTATGAAAGCTATAAGCTCTAAGGGATGGCTTATGCTTCAAGAAGCTTTTCGACGGTAGCAAGCTTTACACAGCAAACGAACACCTTCATTGCTGCTTCAAGTTCATCAAGAGGAGGAAGGGTAGGAGCAATACGGATATTTGAATCCTTTGGATCGTTTTTGTAAGGATAGGTTGCTCCAGCGCCAGTCATAGTTACACCTGCTTCTTTTGCAAGTGAAACAATGCGCTTTGCAGTACCGGCAGGTGCATCAAAAGAAATGAAGTAACCGCCGCGAGGGTTGCTCCAAGATCCGCAACCGGTTCCGTTT
The DNA here is from genome assembly GCA_900554685.1 of uncultured Cryptobacterium sp. Taxonomy (GTDB): domain Bacteria; phylum Actinomycetota; class Coriobacteriia; order Coriobacteriales; family Eggerthellaceae; genus Anaerotardibacter. Next base: position 9,124 of record USIG01000010.1, on the reverse strand, counting down.
AGGCCTTCGGATAAGAGCTTTAATACTAATTCGAACTTTGGACGCAAAATAGCGGCGTGCTTTGCCATGTGGGCTGCAATACCTTCAGCGTCTTTCAGGAAGCGAACGTGACGGAGTTGATTGAGTTTATCGTGTCCGATGGTTTGAACGCCCATGCGCTTTTTAATTTCAGCAATGTTTTCCTCACTTGCGGCCATTGCTGCAAGGCCAGCACCAGGGAATGTTACCTTGGAAGTGGAAGCAAACTTAAAGTAGCGATTGGGGTTACCTGCTTCTTCGCATGCTTTTGCAATATCAAGAAGCTGATCCTGGTTTGCTGGGTCGTCATAGAGATGATGAACTGCATAAGCATTGTCCCAGAAAATACGGAAATCTTCTGCAGCGCATTTCATGGAAGCAAGACGGCGAACTACTTCGTCTGAATAAGTAACGCCACCAGGGTTGGAATACTTAGGTACGCACCAAATACCCTTAAAGGAAGAATCGTTTGCTACCAGTTCTTCTACGGCATCCATGTCGGGACCGTCTTCGTTCATGGCAACGGTGACCATTTCGATTCCAAAGGCTTCTGTTACGCCAAAGTGGCGATCATAACCAGGAACAGGGCATACGAATTTTACAGAATCAAGCTTGCTCCAAGGTGTTGAGCCAAGGGTGCCGAATACCCAGCAACGCATTACGGTGTCATACATTATGTTCAAGCTGGAATTACCAAATACGATAGTGTTTTCAGGCTTGTCATCGAGCATAGTGGCCATAAGTTCTTTTGCCTCGGGCAGACCATCGACAACGCCATAGTTACGAATATCGGTACCATCAGCAGCTTTGCAGGCGTCCTGTGAAGAAAGGATGTCGAGCAAGGGCATGCTTAAATCAAGCTGGTCAGTGCCGGGCTTGCCGCGAGCCATGTTCAGGGAAAGACCCTGAGCGCGATAGGTTTCGTATTCTTCGGTAAGTGCGGTTTTGAGCGTCGTGAGCTCTTCTTTTCCCATTTCCGCGTACGTGGGCATTATGCTTCCTTTCGTCTGTGCGAACTTTATAAGAACTGTTTGCACGGTTTTGTGCTAGCGGTTTATCTCTGTGCTAATCAATAGAACGCAGGGGCATAAGGTAGCAAGCAAACAGATCTTATATTTTGCATTTCGTTTCAGTATAGAGGTTGACACCTTGTACCGCAAAATAAGAAACACGCCATTGTTAGGAGAGAGGGTGGAGATGGCGTGTTTCTTATTGAGGAGGCGACGTTAAAGTCGCAGGGAGTTGGTTTGTTTTTGTGCCTTAGTCGTTGGTCTTGATGGCACCTCGTTTTATCATGTCTTCAATTTCATCGTCGTTTGCGCCAAGCCATTGGAGCACCTTACGGGTTGATTCTCCTAATTCGGCAGGTTCTTTTGCCTCCTGAAGATTTGCACGCATCTCTCCAATGACATGAGGTGTGTTAGTTTGTAGCGCTGTTCCGAAACGAGGGAAATCAACATAGTTGAGCATGTGAGGATTGGTTTTCATGGCAAGTTCGATTGCTTCTGTCTTATTGAGGCAAGGTGCAATTGCGTATGGTTTATCAGCTAGCCATTCAATCCATTCGTCGTAGGTTTTTGATTTAACTAAGTCAACAATTGCCTTGTAGGCAACAGGGTTTTCTTCGGGAGTATCTTTGAGTATGTCGTAGAGATCGGGTCTGTTAATGTCGTCACAGAACTGATTCCAGTAATTGTGCTCGTATAACCCAAAAGACATCATGCGACCGTCTTTGGTGTAATAGATGTTGTAGCCAACCGATGGGTATTCTCGCATTTCTGAAGTAAGCTTTTTGCCGTAGAAAAACCAGCGGCTATCAAGCATTGCATTCCACCAAATCAAAGAATCGTACATGGAGACATCGATATGGGTTCCGCCAGCTTCATTGCGTGCTATAAGGCCTGTAAGAGCACCTTGTAAGCCAACCATCGCTGCTGAAAGATCAGCTGGTTGCAGAAGGGCAACTGCCCCCTTAGTTAAATCGTAATAGCCCGTTTTTGCAACGATATTGATGTCGTGAAGGGCATCAAGACTGCGAGGATCATTTTGCCCGTAGGCAGAAAATGACACGTATACCAGTTGCGGGTTTAATTCGTGAAGCGTTTCAAAATCTATTCCTAAGCGTTTAGCAACGCCTGGTCGATAGTTTTCAACCAAAACATCTGCTTTCTTAATCAGATCATAAAAACGTGCTTGCACCTCGGGGTCTTTTAAGTTGAATGAAACACTTTCCTTGTTGCGATTTAGTGCATAGTGGTAGTAACTTTCTCCTTTGATTTGGGGATGTTCGCCACGAACTAAATCGCCAGTCTTGGTGTCTTCCACTTTGATGACACGTGCACCTAAATCAGCAAAATAAAGACTTACATAGGCGCCTAAAAGATAGCGAGAAAGATCAACAACAACCAGATTTTCGAAAGGTTTTTGCATGAGTAACTCCTTTAGATTTGGGCGAAAAAGAGCACACGTTTCAAAGGCACCCTTAAAAAGTGCTTAAAAACATGCAAATGAGAAAATTCGGGTTATCTAATGGGGGATGTAGTTAACGTCTCTTAGCGGATTTCTTTTTTGGTGCAATACCTGCTTGATTGCGCCCGATTCGGCGAAAGAGGATACTCATTCCGTAACCAAGAACACCAATCATGATGAGTTGGGCGGTATTAATTCCTAAGATGAGTCCGCCCAGTAAAATTACAGAAACGCCTGCATTAAGTACAATTGCTAAAAGATTGAAATCAATTTTGTCGCCCATGATTTTCCTTATCCCGCACCTTCCTTATCTTGCGATAGGGAAGGTGCGTTTTTTTGTGAGTGACTACAAATTAGGGGGATACACTTGCAAACTCAGAAAGGTTTTACGCTTCAGCGTGAATGTGAGCTTCTGCTGCTTCGCGTGCCAGCTCTTCGTCGCTCTTATACCAAGTAGCCTTACGGGCTTTGTCGCCAGCTAACCAGGTATAGATGAGAAGGCCGAAGGTGATGGTCAAAACGATAAGACCGCCGACGAAGAAGCCTGTCCAGCCAAGCTGTTCGGATACAACAGCCCAACCAGTTGCGCCGATAGCGCCAATGCCGTTGAAGATTGTGATCATCCAAGAGTAAATCTTGTCGAATTCGCGACCACCAGCAATCTGTCGACAGAGGAACGGCAACATTGCTGTTGAACATGCATAGGTTAGACCGAAGAAAAGACCACCGAAGAACATAGGCCAAATGCCTGCTTCGCCAAAGATTTGTGGAATCCACCACATCATCAAAAGACCAATGACGCCGCCGAAGTAGCCAAGCAACTGTGCGCCGATAAGGGTACGCGATTCGATGAAACCAACGATAACCTTGCCGCCGGCTTGACCACCACTGGTGAATGCCTCAAGCGTACCGGAAAGGAGCAACAATCCTACGATTGCCTGACCGCCCCAACCATCATGGCCGAGGAACTGTACGTAGGTTGCGAACAGCTGAGTCATGGTGGTAAGGGTATTCAGAAGGCCGGCGCCTATTACTAAGGTCCAGAAGAATGGCTTGCGAATAATCTCAGAGCCTAACCAACCAGGCTCAACAATAGCTTTCTGTTCTGCTTCTTCAGCAAGTTCTTCTTCCATTGCAGCAGCATCGAGTGGCATGCCATAAGGAAGCGTTCCGCATTCCTGGGGAGTGCGCCTTACGAAGAAGGCAATAAAAGGAATGGTGCCGATGCAGATTGCAATGCCAAATACCAGATAAAGGGTACGCCAACCGAGCAGATCAGGACCAAGAACGAACTGACCAACGATGTTCCAAACCATGCCGCCGATACCAGTAAAGGCAAAGCATAAACCGGTAACAGTACCGTAGTTGGTGTGGAACCAACGGCTCAAAATACCTGCGGTGATGGTGAACTCAATGCAAACCAGGCCAAGGCCAATAATGAAGCCTGCTACCCAGTAGCACCAGATGGCCGGATAAACGGTAAAGCCCATGTAAGGGATAGCAACCATTAGTGCTGCAACTACGCAAACAGTCTTAGCATTGAATTTATCGAAGAATTTTGCCATAGGTGCTGCACCAATACATTGACCCAAATAAACGAAGGTAATGTAGAGCGATACCTGAGAGGTCTGCACGCCAAAGTGTTCAGAAACAGGACGATAGCAAAGACCTGCAGCGGTAAAGATAATGCCAACGGCTGTAAATAGCGTTAAGCACATCGTAATAACAACGCCAACATGCCTCCAGGTAAGGCCTTGTCGCGCAATTTTTTGTGCTGACATTTTTCCTCCTCCTTGTGATGTATATATCGTCATCGGCTAGCAAGTCGCAGCTTGTAAAGCTTCCCCCATTTACGAACCCGCTAGCCGGGATGACCTAAAGGAAAACGAGCGAAGTGCTCGAGTGAGAGGTACCGCGGGGAGTATGTGTGGGAATTGGGTGGGCCGCGGTACCTTGATGCTTAGTCGCGCTTAGAACGCGGACCGTAGCTTGGCTCAAATACTGATTCGGGAAGGTCGGGACCGTGATAACAAGTCACTGCATCACCATCCATACGCTTGATGTCCTCATCGGAATATCCGTATTCATGCATTACCGATGCGGTGTCATAGCCGATAGGACGGCTCTTGTGAAGGATAGGATCTCCTACACTATCCAAGCGGATAGGAGAAGTAGGAATAGCTTTTTCGCCAAATGCGTCGTAGTGAACTTTGCGCAAGATATCGCTTGCATAGACTTCTTCGTCTGCCAGGATATCTTCAGGCAGGTAAAGCTTTTCGTAAGGAATTTCGTTTGCCTTAAAGATAGGCTCCCATTCAGCCCAGGTTTTAGTAAGGAATTGCTTTTCCATAATGCGGACTACTTCTTCATTTCGTCCTGATCCATCATTGATTTCGGCATTTTTGTTGTAACGTTCATTGCCTACCATGTCGTCAAGACCGATGGTGCGCATGGTGTGATCGTAGAAAATGTCATAGCTGCCGTAGCAAATAATGAACCAAACACCGTCTTTGGTTTGGTAGGTGTTATTGGTCGGGCAGGTGACGTTATAACGAGACTTGGGCCACTTGTCTCCAAATTGGGTTCCACCAAGCATCATTTGCATTGGCCATAAGGCAGCGTGATGAAGTGTTACGGTTACTTTATCGCCTTCTCCTGTGCGATCTTTGCGGACGAGAGCAGCCAATACGCCTGCCGTTAAAGCCAAAGAGGCATTCCAGTCGCCCATTGCGGCGGGCCAATTAATAGGTTGATAATGCTCTCCTGCTTGAGGTAAGCATGCAAACCAGCCTCCTCGTGCAGCATAGGCGGTAGCGTCGAAGCCTTTAGTGTCTTTGTCGGGACCATATTCTCCGTATCCGCGCATTTGTGCCCATACAAGATGAGGATGACGTGCGTGTATTGATTCCCAGTCGAGACCAAGCTTTTTCAGCGCTTTGTCTCGAAAGCTTGTGACAAGGACATCGGCATCGGCAAGCATTTTTTCTATGAGCTCATGACCTTCTTCGCTTTTTAAATTGATGCTTGCAAATATTTTGTTCATTGAAGCAAAATCAAAAGAAGGGTCATCGATATCGGTTTTCTTCATACCGAAACCAGGTGCATTGGTGCGGTATTCATCTCCGGATGCTGGTTCGATTTTGTAAACAGTTGCTCCCATTTCGCCAAGAATACGAGGACTGGCTGGTGCAGCAACATAGCTAGTCAGATCGATAACTTTAATTCCTTCGAGTCCCTTCATGAATCCTCCTTTTCGTACTTGTTTGCTCTTAACCCCTCGTGCAAAACAAGCAGGGTTTGCGTGATACGCATTGGGAAGCCTTGAAGCTCTCAAAGAAATGGAAAAAGGCTATTGATTGGTGTGCTTTTGAGAATAGGAAGTTCGGGAAATCTCTTGTTTTCTCAGTCCGATCTCTGGGCGGAAATGAAAAAAGAAAGCATTTATAAAAAGAAATACGAGCGTTGCGGCAATAAAATCATCGCGGTACTATTCCTTTAGCTCTGTTTAGTAACAAAGCTAGGGAACCTGTGTAGTAAACAGATAAGGAGAAGCAAGATGAATCTTGATCATCTTTATTATTTCAAGACTCTAGTAGAAACGAAAAGTCGTAGTGCTACTGCAGAAAAACTTGCTATTACTCCTTCTACCTTATCGCTGGCTATTACGAAATTGGAGCGAGAACTAAATACTTCCTTACTTGATAAGAAGCGAGGATCAGTATGCCTCACAACTGACGGTCAAGTGTTTTATGAATACATTGCTACGGCCCTTCGCTTTGTGGATGGCGGAATAAAAATCCTGCAAGAGCGAAACGGGGGGGGGGTCAATCTCAAAGCGAAATCACTATTGGAACAGTATTTTCGGTTCAAGACAAAGAGTGGTCGGAAATCATTAGTCGTTTCCGCACTCAAACCCATGGCAATGTTCGCCTAAATGTTAAGCAGTCAACAACGCCAGAATTACTCAAAGACATTAAGAATGGTCTTGTCGATGTTGCTTTTTGTGGAACTATGGGCGAAGACTCAGAGATTTCTTTTAAACCTGTATGGAGTCAACGTGCTGTTTTGGTGGTAAATCATCTTCATCCTTTTGCCAAACGTGACAGCTTGTCACTTGAAGAATTAAAAGATCATTACCTTATCTCCTACAATCTGACTGGTCCGCTTGCATCTGAGCTTACTAACCTTGTTAAAGGTTACAGCTTGCTCATCGATTATCTCTACACCGACGAGATCACTCTCGCTTCCATCGTTTCAGGAAATCCCGATATTATGGCGATTGCTTGTCGCTCATGGCTCCTTGATTCCTATCATGACAATGTGAAATTGGTAGAAATAGAAGAAGCACCCAAAGATTTCCATCAGATGTATTTGTGCTCTAAGGCTCATATTCGTCAACCACAGGCGGTTGCTAGTTTTATAGAGGTAGTAGATCGTTATTGCCAAGAAAAGAAAAACGATTCGTAATTCTTTTTCCTTAAGCCTTAGACAATTCCTTATTGAGCTATCAAGGTTCACCCGTGCAACTCAGATAAGTGTGAGATCTGAGTTGATCGTTGTTTACATAAATAGCCCAAGGAATTACGCACATAAAGCGACGTGTTTTTATGTTCAAATTACTTGTTTAATATTCGTAAAGTTAATAAATTTTGGCATCAATTATTTACCCAATTTATGAATTTTGTTGAAACAAAAAAGAAGCACTCTAGCCCGCTCAACCGTATATCCGAAACGCTGTAACAGCTTTAAAACGCATGATTTCCTACTTTGCCGTATAATGCCTGAACTCCTACTTAGTAAAGTGTTTTAGGGCAACTGGTGGCCAAAAGACACTTTGTAGGCAGTCAAGCGTAGTAAGAATTCGTATTAGAAAGCGATCAATATGGTTTCTCATGACTTTTGGGTATTGCTTGCTCATTTATTTTGTAGTGGTTGTGGTCATAGGCTTTATCTATGCTAAAAAATCCAACCAATCTACTGAGGCTTACTTTTTAGGTGGTCGTAGACTTGGTCCCTGGTTGACCGCCCTTTCTGCTGAAGCGTCAGATATGTCTGGTTGGCTTTTGATGGGTCTTCCTGGGGTAGCCTATTTTACGGGTGCTTCTGATGCGATGTGGACTGCTATCGGTTTGGCAATTGGTACCTATTTAAATTGGTTGTTTGTTTCTAAGCGTTTGCGTAAATATTCTGAGGTAGCAAATAACTCTATTACCTTGCCTGATTATTTCTCTAATCGCTTTCATGACAATAAGAACATCTTGATGACTATAGCGGCACTTATTATTTTACTGTTCTTTAGTATTTATGTAGGAAGCTGCTTTGTGACGGTCGGCAAGTTGTTCTCAACGTTGTTTGGACTTGACTATGCAACCATGATGGTGCTTGGTGCACTGATTGTGTTTCTTTATACCTTTGTGGGCGGCTATCTTTCGGTATGTACGACCGACCTGATCCAGGGAACCTTGATGGTAACTGCTTTGGTTATCGTTTTTGTAGGCTCAATTGCTCAAGCTGGCGGTATTGATAATACGGTAGCGTTTTTGCAGAGCATCCCGGGCTTTTTATCGGGAACCCAGATAGCAAATCCGATCTTAGATGAAAATGGATTGCAAGTAATCCAAGATGGTATGCCGCTGTTTGGTGCTGCGAGTGATTACGGTATCGTAACCATCATTTCAGGTCTTGCGTGGGGCTTGGGTTACTTTGGCATGCCTCAGGTTCTGGTTCGTTTCATGAGTGCAACTCATTCGTTTGAATTAACGAAATCACGTCGTATCGCTACGGTGTGGGTAGTAATTTCATTGAGCACAGCGGTAAGTATCGGTTTGATCGGGCGAGCGGTAATTCCGGCAGAGTTTTTATCACAGGCTTCAGCGGAAAATATCTTTATCGTGCTTTCTAATATGCTCTTGCCTTCGTTTATGTGTGGTTTGGTGGTCTCGGGTATTTTTGCAGCGTCGATGTCTTCTTCGTCTTCTTACTTACTTATCTCTGGTTCTGCGGTGGCGGAAAATATTTATCGTGGTCTTATTAAAAAGGATGCCACCGATGCTCAGGTAATGATCGTGGCACGATTAACTTTGGTCGTCATCCTGATCTTTGGCATTGTGATTGCTCTTGATGAAAATTCTTCCATTTTCCAAGTGGTGTCATATGCCTGGGCAGGATTTGGTGCTTCCTTTGGCCCGCTTATGATCATGAGCTTGTATTGGCGCAGGACTAATCTTAAAGGTGCGCTGGCGGGTATGATTGTAGGCGCAGTGACGGTTTTGGTTTGGAATACCTTTATTTCTCAGCTTGGTGGAATCTTTGCAGTATACGAATTGCTTCCTGCGTTCATACTGAGCATGATCGCCATTGTGGTAGTTTCGCTTGCTACAGAAGAGCCTTCAAAAGAGATTACTGATGAGTTTGATAGCTATATGGATGCCGATTGCTAAAAATTTAGGCGATATTAACTAAAATTCTCAAAAATATTTTTTGCGAAAATTGGCTGGAACAGGGTAGTTCTGGCCAATTTCTTTTTTGTGAAACTTCAACAAAAAAGAGCGATTACCTGGTATTATTGATACCGTTCGGCCAAGAAGTGAGCAAATTGTGAAATGGATATGCCCGGGGGCGTGTAAGACGTTGACAG